>ONXZ01000192.1 GCA_900321905.1 uncultured Eubacteriales bacterium | reverse complement strand
TCAAATTGCTTATAAGCAAGACCTGTGTTAACCGCAACGTCCGGCTTTGCAAGAACAATAAAACACTTGCGGAGCGGTTTCATCTTTGATAAAATTTCACCTTTTCCCTGGCAGAGAAGCGTTCCGCCTTTAATACAAAACGGAATATCAGCACCGATTTTTTCGCCTATATCACAAAGTTCATCAAGCGATAAACCGGTTTTATATAATTCGTTTAGCGTTACAAGCGTAGCCGCCCCGTCTGCGCTGCCGCCGGCAAGACCTGCAGCATTCGGAATCTGCTTATTGATATCAATATGAACACCGTAACGGTTTATTTTATTTTCCTTAAAAAACGCCTTTGCGCATTTATGTACAATGTTACGCTCGTCTGTAGGGATATCAGGCTCGTTGCAGGTGATATCAATCCCCTGCCCCTTTTTCTTTTCAACAGTTATAACGTCGTGTGCGCTGACGCTCTGCATAACGGTAAAAAGTTCGTGAAAACCGTCTGTGCGCTTGGCAGTAATGTCGAGTATAAGATTGATTTTTGCGTATGCTTTAGTCTTAATTTTCATTCTTCAGTTCCTCGACAAACTCACCAATACGGCGGATTGCCTCCTTAATATTATCAATTGAATAACAGTAAGAAACACGTATAAAGCCTTCGCCGCTGTCGCCAAAAGCGTTGCCCGGTACTACCGCAACACGTTTTGCTTTAATCAGTCTTTCGCAAAACTCTTCGCTTGACAGACCTGTTGACTTAATGCACGGGAACAAATAAAACGCACCCTTTGGCTCAAAGCACTCAAGACCGATATCTCTGAAACCTTTTACTGTAAAGCGACGCCTCATATCATAGTCCTGTTTCATTCTTTTAATATCGGCGTCACCGTTTTTGAGAGCATCAATAGCGGCGTACTGCGAGTTAGTAGGCGACGACATAATAGCAAACTGGTGAAGTTTTGTCATCTGCTTGATAACCGGCTCAGGACCAAGCGCGTAACCAAGCCGCCAACCTGTCATTGAATAAGATTTTGAAAAGCCGTTAATAACGATTGTACGCTCTTTCATACCGTCAAGAGAAGCGATTGAAGTGTGACCTTCCTCGGTATATGTAAGTTCGCTGTAAATCTCGTCAGACATCACAAGAATATCGTTTTTGATAATAATTTCGCGGATTTTCTCAAGGTCGTCCTTTGTCATAATGCCGCCGGTCGGATTGTTTGGGAACGGCAAAACAAGCAGTTTTGTTTTGTCGGTAATAGCGTTTTCAAGTTCTTCAGGAGTGAGCCTGAACTCGTTTTCCTGCTTTGTAACAATCGGCTTTGCAATGCCTCCACTGACTTCTACAATTGGCTTGTAGCACACAAACGATGGCTCAACAATAATAACCTCATCACCGAAGTTTACAAGGCTGCGAATAGCCATGTCAATGCCTTCACTTCCGCCAACGGTAACAAGCACCTCGTTTTTACCATCGTACTCAATATTGTATTTTCGTTTATAATATCTGGCAATCTCTTCCCTAAGTTCCAGCAGTCCTGCGTTTGCAGTATATCGAGTCACGCCCTTTTCAAGGTACTCGATACCCTTTTGTCGGATATGCCAGGGAGTCTTAAAATCAGGCTCGCCAACCCCAAGAGAAATAACGTTTTCCATCTCTTCCGCAATAGCAAAAAATCTTCGTATCCCCGACGGTTTAACCTGAACAAGATTTGTATTTAAAAATTTATCGTAATTCATCACAGCGAGATATTCCCCCTGTCGTCTTTAGGTTTATCAAACATAATAATGTCCTGCTCTTTATATCTTTTAAGAATAAAGTGCGTTGCGGTTGACAGTACGTCCTCAAGAGTTGAAAGTCTGCGCGCAACAAACATTGCAACCTCCTGGAACGACTTGTTGTTAACAAGCGCACAGAGGTCATAGCCGCCGCTCATAAGGTAAACGCTCTCAACCTCGTCAAACTGTGAAATACGCTCTGCAATCTCCTCAAAACCGTGTGCAAATTTTGGATGAACTTTAATCTCAATAAGCGCAGTAACATTTTGCATTGCCGCCCTATCCTTATCAATAATAGCACGGTAACCCTTGATAATTCCGCTTTCTTCAAGAGTTTTAATCTGCTCTTTAACCTGCTCCTCAGTTGTGCCAAGCATAACTGCAAGTTCAGCGTTAGTAAGTCTCGGATTTTTCTCAATCAAATCTAATAATCTATCCATAATCATTCTCCTATCTTATTTCAATTTGCATTGGTTGTCTGTTTTTAAATATTGTAAATTCTTTAAATCCGCATTTTTTGAGTATATCGTAGCCTTTGTCTATACCGACAACAACTTTGTCGTAATAATGCGAGTCAGTGCCGACTGTGATTAACCTGCCGCCCATATCAAAGTATCGCTTTATAAGTTCTGCATTTGGCATAGTATCGCCAAGTTCGCCATACAGACCCGAAACATTAAGTTCAAGAGCCTTATCGTTCTTAATAAGCGTTTCAAATATTGCGTCAATTATACCATAATATTTTGTAAGGTCAACCTCAATACCGTATTTGCCTGTTATATACCTGAGCGGATATGTAAGATGAGCGAGAGAATCGGTCATATTCCACCGGGCAAGTTCAAGTTCTGCTTCAAAATATCTTTTAAGCAGGTCGTCGACATCTTGCTCATTGTAGTTAAGGTAATAAAAGTCCGGCGTATCCTTCAGGTTATGTATAGAGCCAAGCACAAAATCATAATTATAAGCATTAAGAATTTGCTCAGACTTCTCTTTTTCATATATACCCTGACCGAGTTCGAGACCCTGCAGCACGAGAATCTTGCCCTCAAAGGCCTTTTTGGCGGCATAGGTCTGTACATATTGATTTAACGAAAAGGCTCTGAAATCGTATTCCTTGCCGTCAATATCGCAGTGGTCAGTTATTGCAATACCGCGCCCGCCGTTTGTGATTGTACTTTCGCATAAAAGCACACACGAATGATGTCCGTCAAACGAATTATCAGAGTGAGTGTGCATATCAATCAAATTCTTATATCTCATAGTAATCCTCACTTAATTTTATATAATAACATAAAAAACTATAAAATAAAATAATATTTTATAAATTATTGAAAAATTACTTATATTCTGTTATAATTCACTTGATAAATTATTGGAGGTATTGCTAATGAGAGCAGTAATTACTGTTGTCGGCAAGGATATGGTTGGTATTCTTTCAAAGGTTTCAACAATCTGTGCCGAGGATAATGTTAATATTATAGACACAAAATATAAAAAAATAGTAATATAATAATTAAAAAATAATAAAAAAATAATAAATAACAATTTTCTAATAAAT
>ONXZ01000157.1 GCA_900321905.1 uncultured Eubacteriales bacterium | reverse complement strand
TTTCCGTCGAATGCATCTGTATATGTGTTTCCGTCACCGTCAGCATATAGAGTTTTAAGTGCGATACAACTCTCTCCGCCCCAAGAGCCGAAAGCCATATAAACCTTACTCATTATCGGCTTGCCCAGTCCGTCATATCCGTAGTAAACGCACGGGTCAATAGCGTTTGGATGGCCGTTTGACTTATATACTATTTGCCTGTAATCGTAAGGTCCTTCAATGCTGCCGCCTTTTGCGCCGTCACAAACGAAAATTGCCGAGCGCTGGGAACCCCAGGAGGAGGTTGAGCCGTAGTATGTCCAAGTACCATTATAAAGGTTGAACATAACGTGCGGCGCCCATACAAGATGACCTGCGCCTGCTCTTTCGGAGTCCTCTGCAGCGTAAGCAAGCGGTTCAGAAAGCGCGGTGTGATACTCGCCTTTGAACAGGTCTTGGTTCTGATAACCGCATCTGCCCTGAGAGTCACCAACAACTTCCCACTTGCGTGTTGTCTTGTTACGCTTGTAAACAGTCATACCTGTACCGAAAGAGTACTCGTCAATCGCAGATATATCGCCTGCACCAACAGCAGTGTTAAGTTTACAGTAATCAATAACTTCCTGGCCGACTGTAGTACCTGCAGCAAGTGTGATTTCTGCTTCAGCATTGCCGCTGTCGTTAACCTTGGTGTAACTTACATCACGTGCAAGTGTGTAAACTGTAACATTAGTCGGGTCGTGCGAGGTTGACGTTAAATCAGACTGAACATCAGCGTCGCTGTCGATATACATATTATTGATTTCAACCTGCGTTTTGACACCTGAATAAATGCGGATATCGTCGAGGTACATATCGTAGTCGTTGCCCTCGATATCATCGCCGTAGTTGAAATACATCTTTTCGCCACTATCTGTGATTAACGACAGAATATCCTGCGCGATTTTTGCGTTGCTCTTGCCCGAATATGTACCGCCTTTTTTAGGATAATCGGCTTTCATTTCGTGCGGCTCGCCGTTTGTGTAAAGCATAACGCCGCTGTTCGGGTCAATCGTAATAACGACGTTAACCCAGTTGCCGCGGTTGTTGCGTGCAGCGTGGCCTGTCTGGTCCTGATTTTCCTGAACATAGTCGTAGTAATCCGTGCCTGCTGTTCTGCAAACAGAATTTGTGCCGTTAACCTCAACAAGATAGTAGCCCTGTCTGTTGAGTTCGCCGTCGTCAAACGCGATTGCGTTACGCCACGCATAGCCAGTCGGGTCTCCTGTAGCGTCAAGGTCAGCACAAGCGCCGTTTCTTTCAAGATAACGCCAGAACGAAATTGTCACGCCGTATGTGTTAACTGCCGCTGCAGCCTTAGGCGATGCAATCGGATTAGTGTCAAAGCGTACAAAATTGCCCGGTTTCGTGCTGTTTGCGTTAATTTTGAGCACATTGTTTCTCCAGTCAGGAGAATTGCCGTTACCGTCTTTCCAACCTGCGCCTTCAAGCACGGAAGCCGCGCCTGCGCTTGCAAGTGTAGCAGTTCTGTCATCGCTTGCATTAGCCGTCTTGCCGCGCATTGTAAGCGTTGTGCCGCTGACTGTTGCGCCGTCAAACGACTCCTGCATAATCTCGTCAACATAGTTTGCGGAGTTGAAGAATGTCTGCGAAGCGTATTCCCTGCAGGTCTGCAGACCGCCGTTTCCGTCATCTTCAACGATAAACGCCTGAATTTTAACAACACTTGCGCCGGTCAAATCAGGCTGCGTGCCGCCGTTTGTGCCGGCGCTCACATCAATGCCTTCGCCGACTGTGTAATGATAAAGATTATTATCTGCAACGCCGTCAACAGTAACTTTGTAGTAAATGCTGTCCGCATAGATACTGTTGTTGCCGTACGGTGTGATTGTGTCCTCGTTCAAATCAACAGCAGAAGTAGAAACATAGAGAACAGAACTGTTACTGAACTCTTTGCTTGAATACTGCGGAGTTTTGCCTGAGGTAAATGAGTAAATATAGAAAGTTGTATCTCTGATTAACCTGACAGTTTTAACCGCAGAGTAAGACGTGTTAACGCCTGTGCCGTTCTTTTGACGTGCCCTGAGAGTTACGTCAAGTTTTGTGCGGTTGTCAACAAACTCATCGTGGTATGTAAACGGTGCAAACGCAGCCGTGTAATCAACCCAATGAGTACCGTCAAACGAGAATTCGAGGTTTGAGGTGTAACTGTTGCTTGTTGTTGCCACAAGGTTAACGGTGTCAGCCTCACGGAGTTCTACTCTTGTGTCAATATCAGTGCTGTTCTTCCTGATTTTCGGCATTGACAGGTAGTAAACCGTTGTGCTTACCTCGGCAGAAATCGCAGTGATACCGTCAATAGTTCTGATTGAACGGATATGTACGGTAGCCGAAGGACTTGAAGTTTCATCACTCACGCCGCTAAACGGAGTAATTTTGCCAGAATAAGCCGCCCACTCGCCGCCGTCGATTTTATACTGCAAAACAGCAGTTGTGTCGTCAGTACCGTTATTGAGCGCTGCCGTCACGCCGTGAGTTTTGTCAAGATAATTGCTGTCAGGCGTGATATACGGTGTGTCAGGCTTTTTGTAAATTGTAGCCGTGTAAACAGGAGATTTAGAGCCGTCCTTTTCCTGCCATACTTTAACGGTAAGTTTTGTAGCAGTACTGTTGAGTGTAAACGGTGAGAATGAGCCGCTGTTTGAAATTTCAATACCGTTATCACTGCCGTCAATGCTGTACATAAGTCCGTCTGTAGCACCGCTTGTGTTAGTAACTGTGATTGCTCCGTTTGACGGAAGTATCGCATTATTCTCAAGCGCATTGCCGCCAAAAGTAACCGACGGACGTGACAGATATTTAACAGTAACGCTGTTAACAACTGATGTAACGCCGTTTCTAACCGCATTGGCATAAATTGTTACGGAAGCTCCGCCGTCGCTGTCCTGCTTGCCGCTGAACGGATAAAGTTTCCCGATATAATTTTCGGTTGAGCCGCTGTCGTATCTGTATGTAAATGTTACAGTACCGCTTTCGGTATTACCTGCGTCATTCAGGATTTCAACTCCGTGCGAAGCGTCAAGGTAAGTATTGTTTGCAACGCTGAAACCAGGCTGAATAACCGATTTATTAAATGTCACAGCAAGCACAGGCGAAACAGAAGTTCCGCTAATCTGGCGCATATATACTGTGATTGTTGAAACGGTCGCGTTATCCGTAAACGGTGCGATTTCACCGCTGTAATTGCTCCAGTTTGAATTGTTATAGCTATACTGCAGACCTGTTGCAATGTCGCTTGTAGAAGCAAGCTCAATCGTATCTGAGGAAGCGAGTTCGTTATTCGGCTGTGAAACATAGTCAGAACTCCACGTAGGCCTTGACAGGAACTTAACCGTTGTTGCCGTGCTTTCGTCAGAAAAATGATTGTTGCCGTCAGTTGAGCGGGTTTTGTACTGCGCCCAATTATTCTTTGAAGCGTCGTCACCAAGATCTCTGAACGGTTTTAACTCGGCAGAATAATCTTCGTATCCACTCCAATTAGACCAGTTTGCGCCGCCATCGGTAGATGTTCTTACAGAATACTGAACGGTTTTGCCGTCGTTGCTTGCGATAGTAACGCCGTTTGCCTTGCCGACATACTCGCCGCCACCGCTGTTATTAATGCTGATAGTCGGAACTTTAAGCACTTCAAGGTTAAGTGCGTTAAACGCATTAACAAGTGCGGTTGCTTTTGCGCCGGCTGTAGAATCAGCGTATCCGGAAGTGTTAATTGCAGCCATAACGCCGACTGCATTTGTATATGCTTCTGCAAAAGCAGAATAGTTTGTAAGTTGTGTATCCTTTGTGCCGTTGTTATCTGTGTCAACATAACCATTGTCAGCAATCAACCCAAGAACACTGTATGTATTGCTTGCTATCGAAGTACCTGCAAGACCTGTAGGTGAACCGCTGTAATCGATAGCGTTGCGAAGAGCAACATAATTGTTTGAATTATCAGAAGTTGCAGCAGGAATTGAAGTAGATCCTGTACCATTCAGATTGTTTACTGCACCTGTAATAGCTGTATTCAAAGTTGATGCAGCAGTCGCAGCAGCCGAATCAG
>ONXZ01000074.1 GCA_900321905.1 uncultured Eubacteriales bacterium | reverse complement strand
ATTTAATTCTTTAATTTCTAATCTTTTTAGGGGAGAAAAATTGTATATTTTATATATTCTAAAGGCATATTCTTTTGGTGAATTATTTAATTCTGGTTTTGAATCTAATTCACCCATTAATTTGATTATTTCTTTTATAATGATTGTATTTCATAAGGTTCGGGCGACTTGAATACTTATCGCAATAACGTGTGGATTTCAGCGGATAAAAACACGCAACATTTGCATATCCAAGAAGTGACATTATAAAACCTTCTGTGTTAATAATACTCGGCGATTTTCTATATATGTTTTTATAGGTTTTTTCTTTATAGTCAGAATTGCCGTCTTCCATTATAACAACTTTCTTTTCTCGTGAAAGTCCTACAAACATACCCGACACGACACCGTAATCCGATAATACATTGATTTCGTCATAGCAGGTTAAATCAACATACTGAGATAAAAAACGATGTATATATTGCTGCTTTTTTCCTATACAAAAAGCGCCGAACATTTCACCAAATGTTTTAAAACGTTCTTTTGCAGAAGCTTCTAAAAAGTATTTTTCATCGTAATATATATTTTCAAAAATACCAGTTTTTTCACAAAAATTCTTATTATTCTGCGCTCCGAAACAATTTGGAAGACACAGTGCATCCCAACGCTTATTATTTGAAAAGGTACAATAATACCATAAAAACTGCACCAAATGCTGAGGACTATAAATTACAAGTAATCCTTTTTTTGACATATTCATTCTCACTTTTCATTTGTATAATAGATAATTATACATTATTTTTATACGTGAGTCAAACCACCAGCTAAATACATTATAACAGCAACCTTACATACTAAGCCTGTAAGGTCGCTTTTTAACCAACAGACAACAGCGATTTTGTATATTGAATAGTTATATAATTTACAAACGGAACAGCCGGATTTCCTCTTCCTGTTGCTACTAAAATCGTTTTTGCAGTCTTATTTATCACAACCCTGTAAATCGTGTTGTCTGCACGCCATACGCTGCCGACTTCGCCTCCGGAAGTAATATAGTTATAATCGAATTTTATATAATCAATGTTTTCAGGAATTCCCAATTCTGAAAAACTGTAGGTGTGGTCGGCGCTACTCGTAGTGTTAACAATAACTGTAAGTTCATAAAGTGGCTTGCCATCAATCCATGTACCGACGACCTGCTCGGTGGTTGAGTAATTGTGCATTGGCGTTTCGCCAGGGTCACCCTTGTCACCTTTGTCGCCTTTATCGCCCTTGTCTCCTTTTGCGCCGGCAGCACCTGTATCGCCTTTAAGCGATGCAAGCCATTGCTGTTCGGTACCGACAAAGCCGTTATCAACAGCAATTTCGTAAGCCGAAGCGCCGTCCTCGCCGTCAGCACCGTCTTGTCCGTCCTGACCGTCAGCGCCATCGTATTCGCCGTTTTCTGCCGCGGTTACCACCGCTTCAACACGGTCTTTAAGTTCTTGATAGTCAAGCACCTCGTCATCATCAGGATTGTAAACATATCCTTCCGGTTGCGGACGCGGAATAATCCTGATTATAATTGTCTTTTTTGTTAGTCCGCTGCCGTTGATTTTTTGAAAAAGATACGCTTTCAGTGTTTCATTGTTCAGCGTCAGGGTGCCGTCAGGAACAGCACAGCTGTTGCCTATCACCTTTACAACTGCCATCTCCGATGAATCCGGGACAGGAAAATGTGCCTCACTATTATCGTGGACATCGTCAAACTCCAATGTTTGGCCAAAATCCCATTGATGAAATACAACCGAACCTATATTTAATTCATTAAATTTTACTTTCATTTTTTACCTCCCTCTTTGTATGTCCAACACAATATTAGAAGGCAAAAATTTTGCTGTCAATGAGATTTGTTGCCGGGTTAGTTTTTTTGTACAATAATATGCGCTGTATGCATAATACCTGTTATTGCGGTATCAAATAACAAACCATATGCTTTTACCGATTAAGAAAATCGCCCCGAGGATTCGGGGCGATTTTTGCGTCAGAGCTTTTTTGAGCCGTATTTGAATACGCTTTTGTAGGTTTTGCCGTTCACCTTTTTATAAGTACGAACAGCGTATTTAACCGTGTGCTCACCTTTCTTTTTGAGGGTGACTCTTGCCGGCTTTTTTGTTCTTTTTACAAGTGTGTATTTGTTTTTTTGGTAGTTATACTGATAAATTTCATATCCGCTGACGCCACTCACTTTTTTAAAGGCAATAGCAATTTTTGACGGCGAGACCTTTTTTGCGTCAATCTTTTTAACTGTCTGCGGATTAATAACGAAACTGCGTTTTACCGTACCGCTGTAATTTCCGCCAAACTTAATTGTAACCGTGTAAGTTCCAACATTTTTTCTGCCTTTGGGATAGTTAACGGTATATGATGTAATTTTGTTGTTAGCACTGTTAAATACAGTAACCGCAGGCTTTTTAGCCTTGCCGTTAAATGTATAGGCTGTTTTGAAGAGTTTGACGCTTGCAATTTTTTTGATAACTGTCTTACTTTTAACTTTACCGCATACGGTGCATTTTACACATTTTGCACCATCGGATTTTGTTGTGGCTTTTACAAGGTATGTTTTGAAGTTATGCGTTTTGCAGATAATGCCGTTTGTGCATTTAATGTCAGCATTTGGAAAATTGTTATCGCCAACAATGACTTTTTGCCAATCACTTACAGTTCCGCTATATCTCACCTGCTTCAGGGTACTGATATTAAACGCGCCAAAGCCTATGCTCGTAACACCGCTACCGATAGTGATATCTGTCATATTGTTGCAGTTATAAAACGCTTCAGTATCTATTGTACTAACGCTATTTGGAATAACAATACTTGTGAGACTTTTGCAATTGCAAAACGCCTCCCTGCCGATTGCCGATACAGTATTTGGAATAGTCACACTCTCAACATTTTCACAGCCGCAAAACGCACAGGCGCCAACGGTCGTGACCCCGCTTTCAATAATAATTGATTTGATATCATTATTGTTATAAAACGGCGAATACTGCACATCAACTTCCCTGCCGTTGTCGTAGTTGTACATACTTCCCGCGCCGCTGATTGTAAGTGTATTACTATCTGAATCATAGTTATAGTACACGTTAACGCCGCATTTTTTCGCTTCTTCTGCAGTGACAGAAAATGCTATGCCGACACTTGTGCTAACAAGCATTATAATCGCTAAAATCAAGGAAAATGTCCTTTTCATAATTCACACCTCTGTTCACTTTAATTATATACAAACACTTGGCGTTTGTAAAGTTTTTTTGTTCAAATATTTTGACAAGCATACCGTATTATGTTAGTATGTGATTAACTGATAGATATGGGGTAAAAAATGGCAAAAATTGTTAAAAACGACCACCATCTTGAAAAAGAGTATATTGAGGAAAAATCGCACCGCTCTGCAAGTTTTTTTGTGTGTATAATTATGCTGGCTGCAACCGTTTTTTTCGGCGCAGTTTATGCGGTGAGCGGTTTTACGCTTTTTGGCTCGCTGTGTGCATTATCGGCATTAATCGGGTTTATAGCGTTTGCAGTCGGAGTGACCAAAGACGACAGCAAAGCGGAAATACTCAAATCCGGCATCGAGGGTGAAACGGAAACTGCGTTTTTGCTATCACATCTTCCGCAGGGATACACCGTTGTGCAGGACGTTCACATTACATACGACGGTAAAACGAGCGAGATTGACAATATAGTAATCGGCAAAAGCGGCATTTTTGTGATTGAAACAAAAAATCAAAAAGGTTATATTGAGGCTGATGTTGACGAAAAAGACTGGATTCAGCACAAGGTCGGACGCGGCGGCACTCCGTACAGCAAGGAATTTTACAGTCCGATAAAGCAGGTCGGCACGCACGTTTTCAGGCTGTCGAGGTACTTAAAAGCAAACGGTGTGCGCACATACATTAACGGCGTTGTGTACTTTGCAAACCCTGAAGCGGCGGTTGAGATTTACGGCGACTGCAGCAAGTGTCCTGTTTTTGCATACAAAAGCAGGCACGAAATGCTTGGATATATTCTCAGCGGTGATGCAAACTTAACAAAAGAGCAAATCAGGAAAATTGAAAGCCTGATAAGGGCGAGCAAATAAGGGGGACATTATGGATAAGGTAACTATTAACAAAGATGCGTGCATTGGTTGCGGTCAATGCGTGAAGGACTGCGTGGCGTCCGCGCTTTTCATTGAAGACGGCAAAGCAAAACTGCGCAAAGGCTGCATTGAGTGCGGTCACTGTTTTGCGGTATGCCCTGTCAGCGCGATTGATATGCCCGAGTACAGCAAAGATGGCTGCGGCGAGTATGTGCCGATGACGGAGATTGACAGCGACACTCTGCTTGAAGCGATGAAGAGCAGGCGCACAATCCGCCAGTACAAAGACACGCCCGTTGAGCAGGAAAAAATTGACAAAATCCTTGAAGCGGGCAGATACGCACCCACCGGCGCAAACTCGCAAAACGTTGCGTTTACGATACTTGGCTCAAAGCAAGATGAACTTGAACGCGAGTGCGTTAAACTGTTCAGAACAGGCGTAAACATCGGCAAAAAATTCTCCGACAGTCTGAAAAATACTGATATTAACGACTCGTTTTTCTTTAAAGGCGCACCGCTTGTAATCGTTGTTTCGGGTCACGATACTGTAAACGCAACGCTTGCAAGCGCATATATGGAAATCGAGGCAAACAGCCTCGGACTCGGCGTACTGTACAGCGGATTTTTTGTTGCCTGCACAAAACTTAACCCAAAAATCAAAGCAATGCTCAAACTACCGAAAGGTCACAAGGCTGTGACTTGTATGATAATAGGATACCCCGATGTTAACTACAAGCGTATCCCACCGAGAAAACCGATTAAATTTAAAGAATTATAAAGTGCAAAAATGGAAAAGAAAAAAGTAAGAATTCTATATTGGATTGTTCTTGTAATCACCGCGATAGTTTACTTTGCAGTGCTTGAACTCAGCAAAAACACTCTGCTCGGCTGGTGCATTTCAATCGCGCTATTTGTAGCATACATAGTGCTTGAAATCAAAGTAATAAAAGGCAAAAAATGGTATTATCGCCTGCTTGCCTGGCTTGGCTTTTTTGCGCTGCTTGGCAGTGCAATGGCAGTGTCGCAACCGCCGTACAAAACCGTGCCTGCTGTTGACGTTAAAAACCCTGCCGTTACTGAAGCCATTACGGTTAAACAGGGCGATTTGACAGGCGTATATACCGAAGATAAAGAAGTTGAAGTTTACGCAGGTATCCCCTATGCGAAGCCGCCTGTAGGCGATTTGCGATGGAAGGAGCCGCAAGCGCCCGAAAAATGGAATGGCGTTAGGGCGTGCGACCACTTTGCGCCGATGTCTATGCAAAAGCGCGACAGCGAGTTAATGCAGTCGCTCACACAGATTGTGGGTTACAACAACTACAAAATCAGCCTTAAAGATAACTACAAAGAGGCAGTCAGCGAGGACTCGCTGTATCTTAACATCTGGAAACCTGCAGGCGAAGTAAAAGGCGCGCCCGTGCTGTTTTTCATACACGGCGGCTCGCTTACAAGCGGTCAGCCTTCATTTAGCGAATACCGCGGCGAGGACCTTGCAAAGAAAGGTATTATTGTTGTTAACTTTGCGTACAGGCTCAATGTTTTTGGATATATGGCAAATAAAGAACTTGCAAAAGAATCGAAAAACGCTACAACAGGCAACTACGGCCTGCTTGACCAGATAGCCGCTTTGAAGTGGGTTAACGAGAACATTGACGCATTTGGCGGAGACGCTTCAAAAATCACAATCGCAGGCGAGTCGGCGGGCGCTTCAAGCGTTGGCGCGCTGTGTGTAACTCCGCTTGCAAAAGGGTTGTTCCGCTACGCAATCGCAGAGAGCAGCGGTATCACAGCAAAGACGCCGTATCACACATTCAGAAAATTTGAGGACGCTTTAAAGTCAAGTAGCAAAACTATGCAGGAATACGGCGCAAAGCGTGTTGACGACCTACGCAAAGTACCTGCCGAGGAACTTGTAAACACCACTGCGAACAACAGCGCAATGACTGTTGACGGCTATGCGATAACCGAGCAGCCGTACCTGACATACGAAAAGGGCAACAACAATGAACAGGCCCTACTCAACGGCTATAACTCGCACGAGGCAAATGTGTTTAACCTGTTTAATGAAGTTAACAAATCGGACTACGAAAAATCGCTTGAACAACTGTTTGGCGACATTGCGCCCGAGGTTGAAAAGTCGTTCCCATACAACAGCGTAAAACTCGACTACGATTTTGTTGTTGAAAAGGGCGGCGACGCTAAAGGCACATACAATTATATCCTTGGCGGCACCTGGTTTGCATACAGTCACAAGACGTGGTCCGACTATGTTGCGAAGCAGAACAAGCCTGTATATTTTTACTATTTTAATAAAGACAATAAATCTCTGCGAGCAAATCACGGCGGCGAAATGCCGTATGCCTACGGTAATCTGTGGCGACATGCAAACAGATATGATAAAGCAGACAGAGAACTTTCAGACAAAATGCAAAACTACTGGGTAAACTTTGTTAAGAGCGGTAACCCCAATGGCGATAACTTGCCAAAATGGGAGCAATACACTCAAAATCAAAAGCAAATTATTCAGTTTGATAGTGAAATCAAAATGATTGATGACCCGTACGAAGCGCTTTACAGCTATCTTGACAAAGCGCAAAACGAATAAAAAATAATCTATATCCGGTTTTGGAAGAACCTTTTTGTAAACAAACTCTGTGTGGTCGGCGAGTTCAAGTTCGCCGATTTTTTTGTAGCCGATGCTCTCATAAAGTTTTTGCGCTTTTGAGTTTTCTGCTTCGCACGAGAGCATAACTTCGTCAAAAAAGCGTTCTTCCATCTGCCTTTGCCAAATCAGCAAGGTTAGTTTACCGTCACCGAGTCCGCGAAACTCAGGCAGAATATAAAAACGATTGACAAAAGGTGTTTTTTCAAGGAAGTAACTATACTGTAACCAACCTGCAAAATCATCGTTTTCATATATAAACAGCACCTGTGCGTTGTCTGCCCAGCGCTTGAATTCAGATTTTGTAATTGACTTGTCAATCACCTGCATCTGTTCGTAGTCCGCCTCAGTGGCGTATCTGACTTTCATCATAATAATTATCTCCTGTTGCTTTTTAACAGAGCAATCTCGCGTGCGTATCCGTCAAGTTCATTAGGCGTTTCAAGGAACATCGGTAAGTCCTTAAGCACAGGGTGGTTGATAATATTTACAAACGTTTCTGTGCCGAGGAATCCCTCGCCGATTTTTTCGTGTCTGTCCTTGTGTGCGCCAATAGGATTTTTGCTGTCGTTAAGGTGCAGTGCTTTTAGCCTGTCAAGGCCGATAATTCTGTCGAAATCGTCAAGCACGCCGTCAAGGTCGCCCACAATATCATAGCCGCCGTCGCTGACGTGGCAGGTGTCAAGGCAGACGCCCATCTTGTCACTCAGTTCAACACGGTCAATAATAGCGCGCAGTTCCTCAAAATTTCTGCCGATTTCACTTCCCTTGCCAGCCATAGTTTCAAGCAAAACCGTTGTAGTCATATCTTCAAACAGAACTTCATTCAGCGCGGTTGCAATAAGTTCTATACCCTTTTCTGCGCCCTGCCCAACGTGCGAACCGGGGTGAAAATTGTACATCTGATACGGCGTCATTTCAAGGCGCAGCAAATCGTCTTTCATTGTATTCCTTGCAAACTCACGCACATCTTCCTTTGCGCTGCAAAGATTTAAAGTGTACGGCGCGTGAGCAAGAATTGTTTTGAAATTTTCCTCACTCGCACGCTCAAGGAACAATGCAACATCCGCCTCGTCAAGCGCTTTTGCAGCGCCTCCGCGAGGATTGCGTGTGAAAAACTGAAACGTATTTGCACCGATTGACAGCGCCGTTTCCAGCATTGCAGTATATCCTTTTGACGATGACAGGTGCGAACCGATAACAAACATTATATCTTACCGCTGACAATATCCTCGTCAGCCTTTCCGCTCATAATATATTCAAGAAGGTCAGCCACGCAACCCTGGTTGCAGTGGCACGCTTCAAATTTACAAATTTTGTGTATCGCCGACGGCGCCTGACCGGCACACGCAGGCAGACCGACAGTCTTTAGCATATCCCAGTCGTTATAATAGTCGCCGATTGCTGCAACGTGGCTTTTTTCGATACCGAGCATATCGGCAAGGTGCATAATTCCAACGCCCTTATGAGTATCCTTTTGCAGCATTTCAAGCGTCATAACTGACGAAAGCATAAAGTTTGCGTCAGGATTTTCCATAGTTTTAATAAGGTTGTTGAGTTTTGCGATTGTGAACACGTTTGACCAAAAAATAACCTTCATCCAGCCTTCTTCCGGCACATCGTCAATAGAGTCAACATACTCGTGGCTTGACTTGTCAATGCTTGTGGTTATTTTTTGGAAGAGTCCGCTTTTAACAACGTAAACGTGGTCGTCAAAATACACGCCGATATCCACGCTTTTAAAAATATCGTCAAACTCGGTGGAAATATATTTTACAAAATCTCTGCCTTTTTTACCGATAGTGTTGCGCCAAATCATCTTGCGCTCGTTATAATCGTAAATACCTGCGCCGTTAAGCACGACAGCAGGCTGATTTGCAGTGATACGGTTATAGTTACGTTCAAGGCTTGACTGAAGTCTGCCTGAAGCAAGCGTAAAGTTGCCGCCAAGTTCAGTAAACTTTTTAATTGCTTCCTGATTTCTATGCACGGGTCGTCTGAACTTATTATTGAGTGTGCCGTCAATGTCGGACACAACAAGCCAGTTTTCAAATGTTTTATCCATGCAGTTCTCCTTTAAGTTTGTTAAGAAAAGATGTAAAGTACTCGGGTAACTCACTTTCAAATTCGAGCCACTCGTTAGTGCGCGGATGAACAAAGCCTATGTGCTTTGCATGCAGGCACTGACCGTGAAGCGAAGTTATAACCCTTTTAGGACCGTAAACCTCGTCACCCGCAACGGGGTGACCGATATGAGCGCAGTGAACCCGTATCTGGTGAGTGCGCCCCGTTTCAAGCGTGCAGCGCACGTGGGTAAACTCGCCAAAGCGTTCAAGCACCTCGAAGTGAGTTGTTGCGTTTTTTGAATTTTTAAGTGTAACCGCCATTTTTTTGCGGTCTTTCGGACTTCGCCCGATTGGCTGATTAACGGTAATTTTGTCCTCTTTAATATTGCCGTAAACCACAGCCTCATAAGCGCGTGAGAAGGAATGTTCCTTAATCTGCTCGGCAAGACTGACGTGAGCCATATCGTTTTTTGCAACGATAAGCAGACCTGATGTGTCCTTGTCAATGCGGTGTACAATGCCGGGACGGATAACGCCGTTTATTCCTGAAAGCGAATCGCCGCAATGATAAAGCAGAGCATTGACAAGTGTGCCGTCAGGATTGCCGTTTGCAGGGTGAACTACCATGCCTTTAGGCTTGTTTACAACAAGCAGGTCACTGTCCTCATAAACAATATCAAGCGGTATGTCCTGCGGCTCGGCTTCGAGCGGTTTGGCGTCAGGCACGGTTATAGTAACGCAGTCGCCGTCTTTGCACTTATACTTTTTATTCTCGGTTATGCCGTTGACAGCAACGCCGCCTGACTCAATAATTTTTTGCACGGCAGAGCGTGTGAGTTCAGGCACAAGTTCAGAGGTGATTTTGTCAAGCCGCTCACCTGCAAATGTGCTGTCAAGCGTGAAGGTGTATTCATTCATCAGCGCTGTCCTCTTTTTTACTGAACAAATCGCAAACAAGGTATATAACAAGCGAAATCGCCCCGAGTGTAACAGCGCTGTCGGCAATGTTGAACACCGCAAAGTTCACAAATATTGGCTCGATAAAATCGACAACATAGCCGAAACGCACCCTGTCAATCAGGTTGCCGAGTCCGCCGGCAACAACAACTCCAAGCGACCAGTAAAGCCACAGCGGTTTACATTTATCACGCCACATATACCACAGCACGCCCACGCATACAACAACCGTAAGCACAACAAAAAACCACCTTGCACCCGAAAACATAGAAAACGCCATACCTGTATTACGGGCATAGCGAAACTGAACAACACCGGGGATAAAGTCAACGACTTTGCCCCCTGCGAGTTTTACTTCTGCAAAGTATTTAGTTATCTGGTCAAACGCGATGATGAGCAAAATCATCACCGCGCAGGAAATGTGTTTTTTCTTGTGCATATAAGAATTATGAATTATGAGTTATGAATTATGAATTATGAATTTATGGTGGACTCCGCCCACACCCGATTGTATTATGGAATGTCGAGGTCGCCATTCCCTACAATCGCTTACAGTAAGACATTTTGTAGGGAGCGGCCACCTGGACGCTCCAATCATTGTTCGAGCGGAGCGAGCAACCTCAATTCATCATTTATCATTTATAATTAGATGTTAAGTAGCGCCATCGTATCCGCGCACTCTTTGCAAAGCGTTGGATGTGCAGAGTTCATACCGACTGTACGTGTAAATCTCCAGCAGCGCTCGCACTTTTCACCGTCTGCTCTTGAAACAGTAACTGAAAGTCCGTCAACATCACCGCTGAATGCACCCTCGCCGCTTTCAATTTCAACAGCGGAGGTGATAAAGATTTCCGGCAGAGCGTCCTTTGCATTTTCAAGGAACTCCCTGAGTTCACCGTCCGCGTAAAGAGTAATCTTTGCTTCAAGCGGTTTACCGATAACTTTTTCATTACGCGCAAGTTCAAGCGCTTTCTGAACATCGGTACGCACCTCGTGGATTCTGTCCCACTTTGCGATGAACGCGTCGTCAGTTTCGATAAAGTCAGCAGTCGGAATCTCGTTAAAGAGCGGTGAACGTGCGTCTTTGCCGCTTTCGTGCTTCATAGCCTTCCAGATTTCATCGCAGGTGAACGCGAGAATCGGAGTAAGCACAAGTGTGAGTGCGTCAAGCACCTTGTAAAGAACTGTCTGCGCAGCGCGTCTTGACTTGCTGTCAGGTGCTGATGTGTAAAGTCTGTTTTTGAGAACATCAAAATAGAAGTTACTCATATCAACTACACAGAAGTTATGCAGCGCGTGCGCGGTGGTGTGATATTCGTAGTTATCATAACCCTTGCGTGCAGTTTTAAGCACCTCGTCAAGTTTCATAAGAGCGTACTTGTCGAGTTCTTCAAGTTCATCGTTAGCAACCATATCCTTATCAGGGTCAAAGTCGTAAAGGTTACCAAGACAGTATCTTGCTGTATTTCTGATTTTTCTGTAATTATCCGAAATTTGTTTGAGAATTTCAGGGCTGATACGGATATCTGCGTGGTAGTCGGCAGAAGCAACCCAAAGGCGTAGAATATCTGCGCCGTACTTGCTGATAACTTCCTGCGGTGCGATACCGTTGCCGAGTGATTTGGACATCTTTCTGCCCTCGCCGTCAACAGTCCAGCCATGAGTGATAATCTCTTTATACGGTGCGCCCTTGCCCGCTGCAACAGAAGTAAGCAGCGACGACTGGAACCAGCCTCTGTACTGGTCTGCGCCCTCAAGATAGACATCTGCAGGCCACTTGAGATTAGGTCTGTTTTTGCAAACTGCAAAGTGTGATGAACCCGAATCAAACCAAACGTCCATAATGTCGGTTTCTTTAGTGAAGCCTTCGTTCTTACCGCAGTGCGGGCAGGTGAAGCCGTCCGGCACAAAGTATTCAGCCTCGTGAGCATACCAGGCGTCAGAGCCTTCCTCGCCGAAAATGTCTGAAACTTTATCCATAACCTCAGCGCTGATAATCTCTTTGCCGCAGTCTTTACAGTAAATTACAGGGATAGGCACGCCCCATTTTCTCTGACGTGAGATACACCAGTCAGCGCGCTCCTGAACCATTGACTGAAGTCTGTCTTTGCCCCATTCAGGGAACCACTTAACGTCCTCTGCAGCCTTGACAGCGTCATCTTTAAAGTCGTCAACAGAGCAGAACCACTGTGATGTCGCTCTGAAAATTACAGGGTTGTGACAGCGCCAGCAGTGAGGATACTGGTGCTTAATCTTTTTGAGTGCAAACAGCGAGCCATGCTCATCAAGATACTGTGCAATCGGCTTGTTTGCATCGTCTGTTGAAAGACCTGCAAACATACCTGCTTCCTCAGTGAGCATACCCTTGTCGTCAACAGGTACAACCATAGGGATTTCAGGATACTTTCTGCACACGTTATAGTCGTCAACGCCGTGACCCGGCGCGGTGTGTACGCAACCGGTACCGCTCTCAAGCGTGACGTGTTCACCTACAATGACAAGGCTCTCACGGTCTAAGAACGGGTGCTGACAGGTGATGTATTCGAGTTCACTGCCCTTAACGGTGGCAATCACTTCATATTCTTTACCGTACTCCGCCATCGCCGCTGCGCACAACTCGCTCGCCATAATGAAATATTCATCTTCACACTTAA
The DNA here is from genome assembly GCA_900321905.1 of uncultured Eubacteriales bacterium. GTDB lineage: Bacteria > Bacillota > Clostridia > Oscillospirales > Acutalibacteraceae > Eubacterium_R. The sequence continues at coordinate 257 of ONXZ01000074.1, read as the reverse complement.
TGAGAGAATACTCAAAATGCGGACCCACGCAAATCGCGAGGTTGCCCGGTAAAGTCCAAGTCGTAGTTGTCCAGATAACAAATGAAGTTTTAGCAACATCTGCACCCAACGCGGAGAGGATACCTTTATCATCTTTCACATTAAATTTTACATAAATCGAGTAACAATCATCATCTTGATACTCAATTTCGGCTTCTGCAAGCGCGGTATTACAATCGGAGCACCAATACACCGGCTTTAAACCTTTATAAATATAG
>ONXZ01000162.1 GCA_900321905.1 uncultured Eubacteriales bacterium | reverse complement strand
CGTAGCGGTTAACAAATGTTACTTTTGAGTGGTTAACCCTGTCGCTTTTCGGGAAGGTTTTATCCCACTCCTGTACTAAATTCAGTTCTTCTTTTTTAATCATAACAACCTCGCTATTAAAGACTTTGTCTGAGAATATCTACCACTTCGCTGCGTTCAAGCACCTTGTAGCCGCCGTCAAGAATAATTGTTGCATCCGCAATGCCTTCAATCATATCCTCTGTTGCGCCGAGTTCCGAAAGAGAAAGCGAAACGCCGATTGTCTGCATCCACTCTTTCATTTTTTCAAGTCCCTCGTTTGCGACCTGCTCATCTGTTTTGCCGTCTGCGTTAACGCCCCAGACTTCCTTTGCAAAGCGCACAAACTTCGGCAAACCGTAAGGCATAATGTGTTTGTAGTACGGTAGTGAAACTGCAGACAGAGTCATACCGTGTGTAGCGTCCGTGTAAGCACCTGCAGCCTGACCGAGCATATGCACCATCCAGTCGGTTGTCTTGCCCCTTGAAATCAGGGTGTTGAGCGCCCATGTTGCCGTCCACATAATGTTTGAGCGTGCCTCGTAGTCGTCAGGATTTTCAACCGCGATGAGCGAACTGTGAATCACCGACTTCATCAGCGCTTCTGAAATATAGTCGCTTGTGTTGTCGTCCTCGCCTGAAAAATACTGCTCGCAGATGTGGTTAAAGATATCGTAAATACCTGCAACCATCTGCCTTTTTGGGAGCGACATAGTGAATTTTGGGTTGAGAATTGAGAATTTCGGCATAACTTCATCGCCGAAAACGTGACCGATTTTGAGTTTTTGCTCGTGATTTATGATAACGGCGCCGCCATTCATCTCCGAACCTGTACCAGCCATTGTCAGCACGCAGGCAACAGGTACGATTTCGCAGGTCGGCTCTTCAAATTTGATGTAGTATTTTTCCCACGGCTCCTCGTTGCAATTAACAGAAACCGACACCGCCTTCGCGTAGTCGCAGCAAGAACCGCCGCCCACTGCAAGAAGCAGGTCAACGTTGTTCTCCCTCGCGATTTTTACGCCTTCATGCAGTTTTTCAACCGTCGGATTTGGCATAACGCCGCCGTCTTCAACAACAGTTTTGCCGTTGTCTTTAAGTATTTTAACAATCGCGTCGTAAATACCGTTTTTCTTAATCGAGCCGCCGCCGTAAATTAACTGGACGGTTTTGCCGTACTTTGGCAGTTCCTCGTTAAGATAATCAAGTGAGTTTTCGCCAAAATAGAGTTTGGTCGGATTGTGATAACTGAAATTTCCTAACATAGTGTTTCTCCTTAAAAATTTGCAAAAGCACAAAAAGTATTGAACTTAAGATTGTGCTGTGCTATAATATGTATTGTAACACCTAAACCTGACTTTATGTCAAGCATTTTTTGAAAAGAGGTAAATTATGTATACTATCGGTCAGGTGTCGGAGATGTTTAATCTGCCGATTTCCACTTTAAGATATTACGACAAAGAGGGTCTTTTTCCAGACATTCAGCGTCAGTCAGGCATACGCAAGTTCAGCGATAACGAGATTGAAGCACTGCGCGTGATTGAGTGCCTGAAGGCGAGCGGACTTGAAATTAAAGACATCAAGCAATTTATGCAGTGGGTATCTGAAGGACCGTCAACCTACGGCAAACGCAAGGCGCTTTTTGAAGCACGAAGAGAAGCGGTTGAAGCCGAGATTGCAAAACTTGAAAAAATGCTGGATATGGTAAAGTTCAAGTGCTGGTACTACGACACGGCTATGAAGCACGGCAGCGAGAACGAAATCATCAAAATGATGCCTGACAAACTGCCGCAGGAAATACAAAAATTATATGATAACTCGCACTGATAATAACGGTTATCATTATATTTAGCGTGGTTATGCCCTTTGTCGACAGTCTAAAACCTCTGTATTTCTACAGAGGTTTTTAATAATCACTTTTTGCGTTTTGCCGCTTCAAGTTTTATCCTGTTATTATCTGACGGCACCCAAAGATGAATTCTGCCCGTATCGTTAAACGCCTTAAGCGTCATAACCGTAATTGGCACAATAAACATACCGAGGAAGCCGAATAGTTTTAAGCCGAAGTACAGACCCATAAGCGTGATAATAGGATGCACACCGAGCGAGTCGCCGACGATTTTCGGTTCAATATACTGGCGGATAACCGTTATTACAGCATACATAATTATTATGCCTATCGCCTGTTTGTAATTGCCCATAATTACAGACACAATCGCCCACGGCACCAGAATACCGCCCGAACCTGCAATAGGCATAATATCAAATATTGCAATCAAAACGGCGATAAATACGTAGTAACTGTTTTTCATTATGCCCATCGCGGACAGAATTGAGAAACCGAGGAACAGTTCAAAAAACGTAATCAGCATAATCAACCCGTAAGCGCGCACCATTTTGAGAATGGTTTTGCTGAACACCTGCTTTATTTCAACAAGCAGGTTTTTCTTATTATCCGGCAACTGCTTCTGGATAAAACTAACGATTCTGTCATAGTCCTTGGTGAAGAAAATCCACGCGATGATACCGATAACAACGCCGATAACAACGTTAGGTACATTTTTCATAACGTTCATAACGCCCGTCAGACCTGACGAAACACCTGTTTTAAGCGAACTGAGATTGAGTTTTGATATGTCAAAATCCTCAATAAGCGGAGTGAAGAAATTGTGTACCGACTCGCTTGCCGTTTTGTAGAGCGAATCAGGCAAAAAGCGGATAATGTCTATAATATCCTTTTCAAGCGTGGTGAGGAAAGTCGGTATATCGTTGAGTTGGGCGACAAGCGTTTTGACAAATTCCGCAATCTTTGAAAACGCTGCGCCGAGCAGCAAGCCGAGCGGGATTAATATAACAAGAATCGAAAGCACTACCAGCAGAATACTCCAGAATGCGTGGTGCTTGTGCTTGACCTTTTTTTCAATAAACCTGAGCGGAGTCTGCAGCAAAACGGCAAAGAAAAACGTAAGTATAAACGGTGCCGTAACCCAGAAAAGGTACTTGAAATACACATAGATTATCGCAAGTACCGCTGCAATAAACAAAAGGTTTATCAAAAATTCCCTTCTCTTTTCAATCTTCGCTGTCATAATAAACGTCCTTAAATAAAGTATTACATTATTATATTAATGCAATAATCAACAATATTCAAGAAAAATATTGAAAAAAATTGTTAATAATCAGTAAAAATAAAATTTAGACTTGTATATTTTAATTAATAGTGTTAATATAATAAAAGTGTTTTTCACAGTAATACAATTGTCCACAGGTGGTGTACAGTTTTGAAGCAATCAAGATATTATCTGATTGACGCGTCAATCCTGCCCGAAGTTTACGGCAAGGTGATGCAGGCGAAAAACTATATATTGTCGGGCGAAGCGGCTTCCGTTTCGCAGGCTGTAAAAATGGCAGGTATTTCGCGAAGTGCATATTATAAGTACAAGGATAAAATATCCGAGTACAAAAACGGCGACGAAAAATCTGTTACTATCAGCGCAAAACTTACCGACAACGCAGGCGTGCTGAGTTCTGTTATGAACGAAGTTTATCTCGCAGGCGCAAACGTACTGAGCATTAATCAGCGCTCCCCTGTCAACGACATCGCTGACGTTTCTATAACTGTCAGTCTTGGCGAAGCGACACCAAACGATATGCTCAAAAAAATAAAAGAAGTCGGCGGTGTAAAATCTGCCGAAATTATCTAATCCACGGAGGAATATATGAAAGTTGCAGTTATGGGTTACGGAACGGTAGGTTCCGGCGTTGTTGAGGTTATTGATACCCACAGCGAAATCATCAAAAAACGCACAGGCGGCGACGCACTTGAAGTAGCGCATATTCTTGACTTGCGCGACTTCCCCGGCGACGCACACGAGGCGCTGTTCACAAAAGATTTTAACGACATTCTGAATGAAGAATGAAGAAACTACAGCCTACTACCCAGTATAAGAAAGATCTGAAACGGTATAGGAATAATCCTCAGAAGTTGGCTCATCAATATATTCATTTT
>ONXZ01000105.1 GCA_900321905.1 uncultured Eubacteriales bacterium | reverse complement strand
GAAAACTGTGCGGTCGCCGCCGCCGAGACCTGAGCCTGTTGCAACAGATGTTGTGATGTCGCAAAGCGTCCAGCCCTGGCTTGCCCACTTGTTGAGTTCGTCATCGAGCGCTGAAAGATTTTTTGCATCGTGACCGATGAATTTTTCTTTAAGCACTACCTGTGAAGTTTTGTACTGCATAAGTAGCCTCCTTCCCTCGCTAAAAGCAATTATTATCTTTTAAAAAAACAATACTGCGCTGTAAAAGCGCAGTGCCGTTTGTTCATTAACCGAAGTATCTTTCAAGTAAGACCTGGAAAGCCTTGCCGTGTCTGTTATCGTCATGAACAAATATTGATTTTACTGCGTTTATTTATATTTAGCACAAAAATAGCACAATGATACTATACTACCTTGTTATTCTTTTGAAATTATGTGCATCTAAATACTTACTAAAAGACATCGGTTTTTCATCTTGGCAATTCCCCTTATAAGCATAGTAATCTCTTTTTAGTTGTTCAAACTCCAAATCGTTTTGTCTACGCTGTTGAAATCTTTCATATTCTGCCTTTTCATTTTCTGTACGCTCATCAACATATGGTCGATTACTATATGAAACCACATCATCAATATCTATTTTTTCACCATTATCGTTATAATAAAACAACTTAGAACAACCGTCAAAAAACGCAAAAAAACGATGTCTGCAGTTCTCATGAAATTTACCGTGAATTCTTGCATATTCGGGTAATTGTGGAAATCGTTTATCGTTTCCGGATATTGAATAAACTCGTCGTTGCAAAGCAGAGCATTTTGCACATGTTGCGCAATTATTCGAAGGTACAACTAAATCAGTACCTGCATTCATAATGCTTATTATGCTACTATGTGTTTTATTACTTTTTGAATTATCTGAAAACAGTTTGTTAACCTTATTGTCAAGTCTTTTACCTTCATCAACTAAACCTACTTTATATAATTGTTCAGCAAGACGTTTATAGTCTTTTTTAGTCCAGCCTAATGCACTTGATTTCATAAGTTCAAATACTTTTGGTACTAAAACTTTTACAATTTCGGGTTCTTTGTTACCACAGGCTTTCATTTTTAAAATATAAGAAAGGTCACTTGTAGTGTCAGGCAAACCTTCATTCTTTTGAAAGTTGGGTATCTTCAACGCATTTATACTATTTAAATCCTTGAGGTTATAAAATATCTCATCAGAGATAATTACATCAGCATCGTATGCGTATTGCCGATTATTATAAATATCATCAAACGCTACACCGTCTATATAATATAGAATGCCATCGCGATAAATTGGAGTATGTTGAGAATTGTAATCCGATTCTAATTGCCATAATAGCATTTTTTCAGTTATTGATAACAAGTTATCACCAAATTTCTTTATTTGTTATTATTAATTATACCATACTCATTTTTTTAATTCAATAACTGTTATATGTAATCATTCTAATTACGAGGAGTGGTATATATGAACGATTTTGTTAACCCTATGGAGTTTGAAAGCATTAACGATTTTATAGCAGCAATTGAAACAAAATACGAAGCCAAAAAGCGGAATAACTACGACGACGAGAGTCAGACCGTCACCCCTGACGGTCGCAACCAAAATTGATAGAAACACTTGACAAATAATTATTTGATAATTATAATATAATTATGGATATGATACGTTTTGAATGGGATAATAATAAAAACGAATTAAACAAGAAAAAGCATAAAATATCATTTGAAGAAGCAAAAACGGTATTCTATGATGAAAATGCAATTTTGTTTGATGACCCCGACCACTCGGAATTTGAAGAAAGATTTTTGATTTTAGGCATATCGCAAACAGAAAAACTATGTATTGTCAGTCATTGTTATCGTGACAATGATAACATTATCAGAATTATTTCAGCAAGAAAAGCAACTAAAAACGAAACAAAAGTATATACTGAAGGTATAGGAGGTGCGTTAAAATGAGAGAAGAATATGATATCAAAGACTTAAATCCAAGAAAGAATCCGTATACAAAAAAACTGAAGAAGCAAATAACAATTAACATTGACAATGACACTATTGAATATTTCAAGGCATTGTCAGCGCAAAACGGCATACCCTATCAAACGCTTATCAATATGTATTTAACCGATTGTGCAGAACATAATATTAAACCGCAGATTAACTGGGCGTAAAAAACCTCTCACGAATTATCCGTGAGAGGTAATTTATTTTATTAACCGAAGTATCTTTCAAGTAAGCCTTTGAGAGCCTTGCCGTGTCTTGCTTCGTCACGGAATTTTATTGTTATTACTGTATTTTGTTGCTTATAGCACATAAACAGCACAAACAATTTGTTAGATTAGCCATTTAAATTGTTTTCTTCTATCTGTTCTACAATGCCTTCTACCAGTTCCGTATCGCCATTTGCAACAGCTTCGTTGACTGTGTCATTGACGAAGTTTGCACCGTCCAGATATACCTTTGCGGCTTTATAATTGCGAAGGCTTTCAATGAGAGAGATGATAGCAAAAATGGCGGGAACGTAGATGAAGAACGCCAATCCGAGTACAAAGCCGATAATCCAACCGATAAACAGGAGATAAACTCCTAAAGCCGATATCATCTTAAACCAATACTTAAACACCTTATAGCCAAGGCACACAATAAGCTCGCCCGCCCAGCCAATCAGTATACCGGCTTGCGCTCCTTGCAAGGAGAGGTTGCCTCCATTGCCAAATATCATAATGGTTCCGATAACTGCAAGCAGCGTACCAACAGCTTTGATGATCAGCAGGATTTTTTGCTTTTTTATTTCCTTTTCAGCCTGCTCAACGCTGTTAATCAGCGTGTTCTGAAAAAAGTTTACTTTTTCTTTTTTGTCTTTCATAACATATTCTCCTAAATTCATTTTCAGTATTAGTCGTATTCGTTTTCTGCCAGATATTCTCGTGCCGCAGTATAACGAATCGAGGCTTCCATCAGCGCTGCAATTGCAAACAAGCTGAATCCAACGTATAGCATACCTGCAATAAACAAAATGGCTAATATGACTAAAATAATTTTAAATAAGAACGGTATCGGCGACTTAAATATAAAATAGAAAACCAGAAATACATATTTAACTATCTTGTAACCCAAGCATGCTACAACACTTGCTATCATTACGATTCCGAGGTAATCAAGCGTTTCGTCTTGGCTGTTGGCAAACCACATCATCAGATTTGCGGTAACGGCGATGGAAGTGCAAACACCTCGCAAAATCAGAAACAACGACTGTATGCGCAGCTGTTTTTTTGCGTGTTCCACTGAATCAAAATTTATTATTTTTTCATTATCCTCAAACATATTTGTTTCCTCCGTTCTTATATGGCATTATTCCAGAATTGAATCTTCAACTGAGGATGGAAAGACGAATTCGTTTTTAATCTCTTTATTGATGCCAAGTTCACTTGAATCTTGCGGACAAATGCTGTAACTGTCAATGGCATCCAGCGAATACTGTTGAATATTTCCGTTTGCATCAATACCGGGGTTCACGATATAGACGTAGTGAAGAAAGTCTTGCTCATCCATAAAGGTAGCCAGAAGAATATTTCCATCTTTGGCACCCTCCAGAAAATAGGTATGCAAGTAAGTGGCGCCCTCTGCCTGCTTTTGTGCTGCAGCCTTAAACGCTTGAACGGATTCCTCGTTGATGCTTTGCTTGCTCGTTGCTGCCTCGTCAAGCGGATTCACGTAAATGATGTGAGAATGCGGTATGTAGATTTCATTCGTGGTGCTCTTTTGCTTAAAAGTAACCTCAATGGCGTCGCCTTCTCTCAGATTAGCGCTGTTGCCACGGGAAAGGTCGTGATCACACTCAATTTCGTAGGCATTGATGTACTCCGTTCCCTTGTAAACTTCAAGCACGTCCACTTCTCTCAAACCCGAACCCGGCTGCTTCGTCAACTTTAAGGTGTATCCATATTGATTGGATTGCGATTCATCGCTCGTCACATTCATTGTGACGTTGCCCTCCGTTCCCTGACAGACGAAGTTCAGATAATGGAACGGATTGATATAGATTTTTCCATCGGGTGAATAGTCGTTTTTAAACTCAAGCTTGTAAACGCTTTTTCGCAGTTTCTTTTTGATTGCTTTTTCAACCGCTTTTTCATCACATTTAAAAACAAAGGTCACCTCAGAACCCTGTGTAATGTTTTCTGGATCACCCTCAACGGTGATATCAAAATAATTGATGAATTCCGAATAAGGAACCTTTTGATTGGCATATTTGTCATAAAACTTGCGCAAGTCAATCAGTTCATCATAGGGTTGCGTAATCTTTAGGTCGCTTCCGTCGCCCTCAACCAGAATGTTGTCATCACTCACAAAGTATTCAAATGTGATGTGATTGGTAAGATACCAAACGTTGAAAATAACGGAAATGATAACAAGAATAATCACGATTTTATCAAATCCGAATGCGTGAATGTAAGTGCCGACGGGAATTTTTCCGTCTCCTTCTTCTGTGACGGGAGTTTCGTAAACCTCATTCAATTCTGTGTTTTCCATACAATACCTCCATAATAAAAAATAAACGCCTATGTACTATATAGACGAATACATAGGCGTTTTGATTTTACATTTTTGGAATTTTTTTTACTTTATTCGCACGGATATTGTTTTGCTTTCTTCATCGGCGTAAACTTTTTTGCCGTTGATTGTTTTAAAAGCGTTCAACTTAAACTGATAATTGCAATCTGATTTAAGGTCGAGAAAAACAAAATAGTTTTCTTTTTGATTACTTATTTCGCCGCTGCTTTTCTTAAAACCTGAGCCGTCGGACACAAATATTTCGTATCCGCTTATTTCTTCATCAAGTTTTATTGCAACCTTAGCGCAACCAATGCCGCCGACCACTCTAAAAAGAGAATAATCCGTTTTAAAGGAATCATCCTCTTCCTTTTCCTCGGTTGTATCAGCCTTTACGGTTGTCGCTTCGGTAGTTGTTTTTTCAGTTGTTTCCTCCTCTAAAGCAGGAAGTTGAGTTTCGCTTAATATCTCGCCACATAAGGAGCATTTTTCCTGCTGCAAGCCCGCTACGCCGATTGCGGCTTCTTTTACAATGATTGTTTCGGGCGTGTGACCGAGAGCGTCAATGTAATCGGATTTATATGTATTGCTGCAGTCTTTACATTTGTATTCAGTATATCCCTGCTCGGTACAAGTAGGAGCAATAACCGTTTCTTCATATATATGTTCTGTCATTGAGCCTTCGTCAGTCACGGTGTCGGTTTCGCCGCAGCCGTTATCACATTCGGCAGTCTTTGTGCCGTCAGCAGTACAGGTTGCGTTGCCGTCGCTTATATAATTTGTAAAGCTGTGACCGAGCGCGTCCTCGTCCTCCTCTTTCGTTGTACCGCAAACAGAACAGGTCAGTGTTGCCGTACCTGCCGCTGTACANNTATCTGCTGTGGTTAACGTCTTTCAAATACTGTTCAAGCGTTGAGCCGCCGATAACGCTAACCGTCGTTCCGCTCGAAAACAGGTCGCCGTTTTCAACAGGCGGAAGCGAACAGTTTTCACATAACAGCGTCAGATTTTTAAGATAATAGCCTGCGCTAAAGGAAAGATGCCCGATTGATGTAACGGTTTTGGGAACAGGACTGATATCGGCAAGCCTTTGGCAAGCGTTAAACGCAGTTGCGCCTACCGTTTCAAGTCCTTCGTTTAAGGTAACGCCGGTTAATGAGGAACAGGAATGAAAGGCGGATATACCGATTGTTTTAACACTTGAAGGAATTTCAACAGAGGTAATTGCCGAGCCTTCAAATGCCGACTGTCCGATAACAGTTACTGAGGAAGGAATGGTTACTGAATCAAGCCCGCTGCCGTTGAACGCGTCTCTGCCTATCTCCTCGCAGCCGTCTTTGATTACAACGTCCGTAACCGTTGAAGCACGCGGGTAAAAAACAAGGGTTTTATAATCCGCAGTATAAAGTCCCTCATTATATGTCGCAAAATTGGGGTTGCCCTCTGCAACGGTAACGCTTTTAAGTTCCTGCATGTTTATAAGCGCCGAAGTTTGTATCGTCTTTAAAGTGGAAGGAAGATTCAGCGTTTCTATTCTGCAGTAGCCAAAGGCAGCTGCGGCAATTTCCGTAAGTCCTTCGGACAGGGATATTGCAGTTAGTTTTGTATCATCGTTTGAGCGGATATGATAAAATGCATGTTCGCCAATATAGGTAACGCCTTCATTTATCTGAATATTACGGATGTTGCTTTTGTACTGATACCACGGCATTTCGCCTGGTGAATAATCGCTCATCCTGCCGCTGCCTGAAATTGTCAGAGTTGAAGTGTCCGCGTCATAAATCCAAGTAACTCCGTCGCCGCAGGTGCCGGAGGTTTCGCCCTCCGCAATTGCCGTGACGGCGGTGTTCATACATATTATTACTGCAATTATAAATGCAGTAAGCGTTTTTATTTTCCTCTTCATCAACGTTTCCTTTAAAGTGTTTTAATATGGTTTTCACCATTTAATTTGTAGAATACAATTCCCGAATCGTATTCAAAGTCCTTTACATAACCGCTTGAGAGTGTTTGGAATTTGCCGTTTTCAACATTTAACAATACGCTTGTACTGCTTTTTGAATTGTAGCAAAGCGCATACGGTTTTGAAAATGAGGTTAAAGAATATTCGCCGTTTGATATGTAAGTTTCGTTTTCGCCGTTTAAATCTGAAGTGTACAGTCCGCCGTCAGTTGCGCTGTACAGTATCCTGTCCTTGCAAATGCAAAAGTCAACATAGCCGCGTTTCAGCGTAACTGTGCCGAGCGCCGCGCCGCCGGTTGATTTAACATTAATCCTGCCCGTTTCATCGCTTTCAAAATCGGGGTGGTACACCTTGCCGTCGGTAATTTGCGAATTTAACTTCATACCCTTGAGCGAACTTCCGTCAATTACCTTTTGCTCGCTCAGATTACCGCCTGAAAAACTAATATAATACATATCACTTTGGTTGTAATATGTGAAGGAGTTGTTTAAATAATTTATATGATTTCCGTTTATTGATTTAACGCTTTCTTCATCAAGGGAAGGAGTGACTTTACCGATTTCCCTGTTTCTGATTGACAGCGTGTACAAATCTTCGCCGTTAT
>ONXZ01000090.1 GCA_900321905.1 uncultured Eubacteriales bacterium | reverse complement strand
TTATTATATCTTCCTTGTTTCTGTTAATGGAAGAAATGGAATCAATGCGCTTAATTGTTATGTTGCGTGATTTCCAAAAAGAACATACAGCATCAAACCCTAAATCCTTTGAAATAATATAGTACTGACTGTCGTGGCTTCTTTCAATATATGAGCCTAAATACGAAGAAAGCTGAAAATCCAACGCGTTAGCTGTACCTACTTTAACTTTAATGTATTCTTTTATAATCTCGGTTTTTTCTAGTTCTTTATGTAAATCAATCGTTATTGATTTAGCTTTATCACTATAAAAAATAATTATTTTATCGCTTTTGTCGACATTCAGTTTTGATATGCCCTCTAATCCTTGAGAATTGACATTTTCAAAATCAACAAAGAATAAGCTCATGATTTTCTCCTCAAATCAAATACTTTAGTTTTATTTTATCACAAAAAACTTATCAATTCAACAAATAATGTCACAGACGGTAGCGAGCATAGGATTTGTAATGCCAAATCCGGAAAAAGAAAAGGCTTCCCCTTGAGGGGAAGCTGTTGAGCGAAGCGAAACTGATGAGGTGGAAATAATCAATAACAATTAAAACTTACACCTCATCCGTCTTGCCTTCGGCAATCCACCTTTTGCTCAGCCGCAGACGGCTCACCCTCTGTCAGCTATGCTGACATCTCCCTCACAGGGAGCACCTCAAGGGGAAGGCTTATTTTTATAAACTTCTTTATGACGGACACCTCAAGGGGTGGGTTTTTGTTTATTCGTTATCATTAACTTCGGTGTAATCAACCTCGTCTGCGAGTTCAGGTTCGTCGGGCATAACCAGCGCACAGATGATGTACGCAACTATTCCGCTGCCGCCGAACAGTGTAACCGCAACCCAGATTATACGAATAATCGTGGGGTCGATATCAAAATACTTTGCAATACCTGCACAAACGCCGGAAATTTTGGCGTTCTTTTTATCACAATATAGTTTTTTCATTACATCCCTCCATGTTCAATTGGGGACTGTCCCCAATTGAACATTGCTGTATAATTTGATATTACAGTTAGTATTATTTTGCCATTTCTGCGCGGGCTTCTTTGATTCTCTCAACAAAAATCTTGCCCGTTTCTGTAATCTTGTCGTAGTCGCCTGTCTTTGCGCCTGCTGTAAGCGATGAGCCTGCACCGACAGCGATTGCACCTGCTTTAATCCAATCCTTAACGTTGTCAACATCAACGCCGCCCGACGGCATCATAACCGCGTGAGGGATAGGACCGTGAATATCCTTGATAAAGCGAGGACCTGCAAGGTCGCCCGGGAATACTTTAAGCACATCTGCGCCGCACTCCATAGCCTGCACAGCCTCGGTTGGTGTGTAGATACCGGGCATTGACGGAATGCCGTAGCGGTTGCAGCAACGCACGGTTTCAGGGTCAAAATACGGTGCAACAACGTATTCCGCACCTGCGAGAATAGCAATTCTTGCAGTTGCGGCGTCCATAACCGTACCTGCGCCGATGATGATTTCGCCGCTGTTATATTTAGCGCGCATAGCCTCAATGAGTTTGTCAGCGTGCGGAACGGTGAACGTGAGTTCAATAGCCGCAACGCCGCCTGCGATACACGCGTCTGTAATCTTTTCAGCCTGCTCGATTGAGGTAGCGCGAACTACCGCAACAATGCCGACTTCCTGAATTTTTGAAAGAGTTTCAATTTTGTTAGACATTTCAATATCTCCTTGTGGGTTAATTTTGCCTCCCCAAGCGGGAGGCCTTAGTTACTTCTGTGACTTTGACGTAGCCTCCCAGAGTCCGTTAAGGTAGCATACGCCGAGGGCTCTGTCGTAGAGTCCGTAACCCGGACGCGCAACCTCGCACCAAATCATTCTGCCGTGGTCAGGGCGGATATAGCCGTCAAAGCCTTCCTCCTGAAGCGCCTTGACAATCTCATACATATCAAGCGAACCTGCAGCGCTCTCGTGCGCAGTTTCGTTAAACCACTGCTCGTTGTGCTGAACGTTACGCAGGTGAGCAAAATAAATCCTGTCCTTCGCGGTGTGGATAATCTCCACCATATCGTTGTCAGGGCTTGCGCCGAGCGAGCCTGTGCAGAGTGTTAAGCCGTTGTACTTGCTTGGCACAAGGCTGAACAGTTTTTCAATAGCCTCTTTGCCTGTGATGATACGCGGCAAGCCGAAAATACCCCACGGCGGGTCGTCCGGGTGGATAGCCATTTTGACATCGCACTCCTCGCAGACAGGCATAATCGCGTCAAGAAAATACTTGAGGTTTGCCCACAAATCGTCAGCGGTGACATCCTTGTATTTGACGAAAAGTTCCTTGATTTCGCCCATACGCTCGGTTTCCCAGCCGGGCATTGCGTAGCCGTTTGAGTTGTCGTCAATCTCTTTGAACATATCCTCAGGACTTTTGCCCTCGACCTGCTTGCCGTCGTAGCAAAGGCAGGTTGAGCCGTCGGGAAGCGGCATATAAAGGTCAGTCCTCGTCCAGTCAAAAACGGGCATAAAGTTGTAGCATATAACCTTAACGCCGACCTTTGCAAGGTTGCGGATAGAGGTCTTGTAATTTTCAATATATTTATCCCTTGTCGGCAGACCGATTTTGATGTCCTCATGCACATTCACGCTCTCAATACATTCCATCGTGAGCCCTGCGGCGGTGATTTCATCATACATAGCCTGAACTCTATCCATTGTCCACGCCTCGCCTGCAGGCAAATCGTGAAGCGCAGGAACTACGCCGACAACACCGGGGATTTGCTTAATCTGGTCGAGCGTTACGGTGTCTTTATCATGCCCGAACCAGCGAAAAGTCATTTGCATAGCGTTACCTCCTTTTGATACAGACTTATTCTATCACAGTATCCGTTTGTATTCAACACTATTTTCTGCTAATCTGTATTGCGTCATCCGCATAACTGACGCTGTATTTGCCCTGAACAAGGCACGTTGTAAACGGATTTACACCTTGTTTTGCCTTTGTGCAGTTAATGTATATCGGCGCCACTTCTTCACCGTAAATGATATACGGCGTAATGGTTACGTCCTCGCCCTCTTTTAATTTCATCTTCAAATTAAAAATGAAAGAGGAATAATAGTATTCTCCGCCGTCGAGAGTTTTGGCGGTTTTTGGCGCATATTCAAGGACTTCGTTAGGCTTTACAAAACGGTCGCCAATCTTGAAAACAAACCTTCCGCCGGTTTCCGTCGCTCGGAGAATCCAGTTTGCCACCAATACTTCAATGCGGAATTTGTTTTTATCAGCGCCCATGGAATTGAGCATACACAAGGTGTTGCGACACACCATATTGAACACGCTGTACTTGCGGAAAAACAGTTTGTTTTCTTTAAGCGTAAGCGCTTTATAATAGTCAATATCGTATTTGAAATTGACAGCAGCAGAACGTCTTGTATACGCTTTGTGCAGAGGATGTCCGAAAATAATATCGTCGTCAATATAACCGAGAATTTCTTTTACCCTCTGTTTATAAATGACAAATTCCTCGTTGCTCAGCACTTCATGGGTTTCGCAGGCTTCAAAATGCCACATCAAATCATTTATCATAATCGCCTGAAGGTACGGTATGACCTTGCCGAATTATTCCTTTGAATAATTAATCATTCCGTTGTAGTAGTATTCGAGCATTCCGTCATAATAAAAAATGTTGCGCTTGATTTTGTCAACCGTAGAATCCTTGGCTGCCCTCTGCCTGTAATAATATAACGCCTCTTTGAGAAAGCCGATTTTGCACTTTTCAAGCATAATCAGGTTGAAAAAAATCGTATCCTCGCCGCAGATAATCCTTGTATCAAAGCGGGTGTCTTTAATCGCTTCGGTCTTTATAAATGTAGACGTTATTAAGGTTTGAATGGAAAAGTATTCCTTAGGGTCGTTTATATCTGCAATGCGGGTTCCTGCATTAAATTTGTAGTCAAGCACATGATAATCGTTTCTCGCCTCAAAGCGTTTTACTCTGCAGGCAACTATATCAACCTCGTCATAGTGCTTTTCAAAATAATCGTACGCCGTGCCAAACGCATTTAAATCCCACTTGTCGTCTGTGTCGATGTAAGCGGTATACTTGCCCTCAATGTATTTAAACGCTTCATTTCGTGCCGAACTTACGCCGCCATTTTCTTTTTCAACATAGACAGTATTGCCAGGGTACATATCCCTGTATTTTTTGCAGATATCAGCGCTGCCGTCGGACGAGCCGTCGTTAACGATAATAAACTGAATATTATCCTCAAATCCAATTGACTGGTTTATGACGCTGTCAAGCGCTTCCGTCAGATATTCCTCGCCGTTGTAAACAGGAAGAACAACCGAAAATTTATACTTGTTTTTCATTCTAACCACATCTTTTTTTTAAGGGCGTTTTGTGTTCCTATTCACTGCCGTCCCAGCAGTACGTACCAGGTTTATCTGCACAGATTTATTCTATCATATAATTAAGATATGTTCAACACAAAAGTGTAGTTTTTATCAGTTGGCAGTCAGACGTATACAGTTAGCGGCTGTTGGTTGGTCGCTTTGCTCAATTATGGCAGATATTTGCAAGTCCGCCCTTAATTTGCAACTCGTAATTAAAAACAAGTCAGCCTGCGCTGACCTGCAAATAACTTACATATCAAGTTTGTAAAAAACAAAGAAAATTAAAAATACAATGTCAATTTTCAGTTCCTGCTCGCACAGAATATTGTAAACGGTTCTGTTGTGTGTTATCTCTTTGCGAGCAGACGCAACCTCCATGTTACTGCGGTATACACGAAACACTGTCTGCGTATCGTTTACAACTGTGAACTGACAGGTAAAATCGTTCATACGCAAATACATCCAGACATCAAGTCCGTCGAACGTGAAAGTGGATAGCAGTGCGTCACTGTTTTTGTGATTTGTGTTACTGATTCTGTGCACAAACTTTTTGTGAGCCTGCTTGTTATTAAACACGTAGTCCTCGCTTTCTCGCTCAACTCTGTATGCTTCATAAACTGTTTTGCCGCCGGAGTTTTTAAGGCAATACACCCTGCCGTTTTTGCCGATACGGCTAACAAAATAATATGTATTGTTTTTAGTGTTTTTCCTGGTCATAATTCTTCCTTAATTCCTTAGCGATGACGATAGGCGGGGATTGCCTTATCGCCACGCTAAGGAAGTAATTATATGCAACCGACCGACTGCAATAGCACATAAAAATGCACTCTGCAGTCGGTCGGTCGTATAACTATGTTACTTAGACACCTGACTTTGCGTCATCGGCTTTCACCGATTTTGCCAATTTGGTCTTGACTTTTTGTGTATACATCTGTGCGTCTGCTTCGCGTAGCAAACCCTCGAAATCCTCAAACGTTTCCGGCAAGCCTAACTTGTAGCCAAACGCGCAGGACACACAGTCTTTGTGCTCCCTTATATCAATTTTTTCAATCTGGGAGTTGACATCGCAGAGCATATTTATTACGCCTGCTTCATCAGTTGTTTTGCAGATAATCAGGAATTCATCGCCGCCATATCTGTATATTTGCGAATTCACAAAACTGCGACGCAGAATATCTGAAACGGCTAAAATCACTTCGTCGCCGATAAGGTGACCGCATTTATCGTTAATCTGCTTGAAGTTGTTGCAGTCGCACATAATCACACAGAGGTCTTTATGGAGATACTTTGCCTCGATATCTTCAATAAGCGCGTGGCGATTGAGTAAACCTGTAAGGTAGTCGTGGTGCGCCAGACTGTCAAGCGAGTCGTTGAGCAGACGGATTTCTTCCTTGCCTTCAAGTTGGTTCAGCAGCCTGTGGAATTTTGACATACTCGCCACAGTACAAACAAGTGCAAAGGCAAAATAGTTGAATGCCGTTATCTGCGAGGCGTTATCATACATATATAAAAGAATATAGAATATAACAAAACTCGATATCGTGAGACATACGGCAAGCATTGGCTTGATATAAATATAAGCAATAAGTACCGTAATTACGATATAGAATGTGATAATTTGCTCGCCGTTTACATAATGCAAGTACGACACAAACATACCCCACATCGAAAACACTGCAAACAGCAT
>ONXZ01000123.1 GCA_900321905.1 uncultured Eubacteriales bacterium | reverse complement strand
GCGGAGCGTCGGGGTCGCCGCTCCCTACAAATTCTAAACTTTCAAGGCATGTCGGTACATTAAAACGTTTTTGCAATAAACAAATCGGTAATAACATATGGCAAACGGGATTCCATGACCACATTATCCGCAACGAGGAGGATTATTTGCACCACCTGCAATATATTGAGGAAAACCCGCGCAAATGGCTAATAGGTAAGGACGAGTATTACGCATAATTGCCCGAGCGGAGCGAGTAGCCGATAATTCCGCATTCCGAAATCCGAATTCCGAATTATTAAAATTAACTCTTGACAAATAATATTATATACATTATAATAGTTTTCGCTGTTCAACCAAAGACAGCAGGTGTCGCAAGACGTAAGCAGGGTGACTTGTCCCCTCTCCTGCCGAGGAATGAGCATTACTAAGTTATATTTGTGTAATGTCATGCATTCCCATATCTTTGGGAATGCATTTTCTATATGTATGTTGAATAGCCTTCAAGT
Source organism: uncultured Eubacteriales bacterium (assembly GCA_900321905.1). GTDB lineage: Bacteria > Bacillota > Clostridia > Oscillospirales > Acutalibacteraceae > Eubacterium_R. The sequence continues at coordinate 4,463 of ONXZ01000123.1, read as the reverse complement.
CCGCAGGAATGCGGCAAATAATTATGGAGGTAAAGTAAATGCCAAGCACAGTTGTTCTTGAAAAGAAAAAACAACAGGTTGCTGAACTTTCTGCAAGACTTAAAGATTCTTGCGCAGGCATCATTGTTGACTACAAGGGTATCAATGTTGAGGACGACACCAAACTTCGCCGTGAACTCCGCGAAGCAGGCGTTAACTACACAGTAGTTAAAAACTCAATCCTTGCACGTGCAGCAGAAGATGCAGGCCTTGCAATTGAAAGCAGTGTTGTAGAAGGCACAACAGCAATCGCAACCAGCGTTGATGACTATGTTGCAGCCGCTCGTATTCTTAACAAATACGCAGAGGACCACAACAATTTCAACATCAAGACAGGTTATCTTGACGGCGAAATCATTGACGATGCAAAGATTGTTTCTCTTGCAAAACTTCCTTCAAGAGAAGTTCTCCTTGCAACAGTTTGCAGCGTATTCAACGCACCTATCGCAGCATTTGCACGTGGCGTACAGGCTATCGTGGACAAAGGCGGCGTAGAAGCATGCGAGCCTGAAACAAAGGAAGAGGCTCCGGCAGAAGAAGCACCGGCTGATGCTCCTGCAGAGGAAGCAGCACCGGCAGCAGAAGAGGCTCCTGCAGCAGAGGAAACTCCTGCAGAGGCACCGGCTGAGGAATCAGCAGAATAACTCATAATTCGCAAAGCAAATTATGAAGTTTCCAGTTTTCAGTTTTCAGTTTCCAGACAAATGGTGCTGCGCACGGCATTTTAATGGCAGAGCAAAGCACGAAACGAAAACTCGAAACCAACACTAATTTTTAATTTTACTAAATTAATTTTTACGGAGGAAAGAAAAATGGCATCAGAAAAAGTTACCGCAATTGTTGACGCTCTTAAAGAGCTCACAGTTCTTGAGCTTTCAGAGCTCGTATCAGCAGTAGAAGAAGAATTCGGCGTAAGCGCAGCAGCAGCTGTAGCAGTTGCAGCACCTGCAGAGGGTGGCGCAGCAGCAGCTGAGGAGAAGTCAGAATTTGACGTAATCCTTGCTTCAGCAGGCGCTCAGAAAATCGCAGTTATCAAGGCTGTTCGTGAAGCAACAGGTCTTGGCCTTAAAGAGGCAAAGGCAGTTGTTGACGGCGCACCTGCTCCTGTTAAGGAAGGCGTACCTGCAGCTGAGGCTGAGGAACTCAAGGCTAAGCTTGAAGAAGCCGGCGCTACTGTTGAGCTTAAATAATTCAACTTTACAATCCATAATGAACAGGCAGTCCGACGGGCTGCCTGTTTTGTTGTGTTGCAGCATATGTAAAAATTCATAATTTATTATTGAATTATACCTAAATTAAATGTATAATAATATAAATATGTAAAATTGAGGTAAAACTATGGATTTTGTTTACGGTACACAGGGCGTTTGCTCAAGACAAATCAACATTGATATAGACGAAACGAACCAGACAATCAACAGCGTGTCTTTTGTAGGCGGCTGCAACGGCAATCTGAAAGGTATCTCCGCCCTCGTTAAAGGCAAAAAAATTGACGAGGTTATCGACACACTAAAAGGTATTGACTGCAACTTTAAAGGTACCTCCTGCCCCGACCAACTTGCGAGAGCGCTCGAGGATATTAAGGAAGAAATATAACAGATAAACCCAAAGAGGTGTAAAGATGTTTAAATTAGAGAGCAATGTATTAAAACGTGAGTTTAAGATTACTAACGGTAACTTTTACGCGAGCCAGATTTTGAATAAAAAGTCAAAACAGGGTTTTGTGCCTGACGGCAACGGCTGTGAGTTTGTTATTGTGTTCACTGACGGCACAGAAGTATCCTCAAAAGGTCTGCAGGTTATGCAGAGCAGCGAGGAGAATAACAAGTTAAAGTTCGTTTTTGCTGAAGAAATGGGTACAACCGTTACCCTTGAATACTGGGTACACGAGGACGGCAACACGCTGTGCAAACAGGTTACAATCAGCCAGAATAACAGCAAGGTGATTGACCGCGTTTTCCTTGAGAATATGGGTATAATCAACTCGCAGTCGCACCACGGCGTTGAGCCTAAGACTCACAGAAGCGGCACAGCCTTAATCACCGCGCTCGGTCAGCCGTTTTACATCGACAGCCTTTTCTTTGCCTGCGAAAGCCCTGCTGTTGAGAGCAAGGTTATACACGGCGCAGGTCAGATTCGCTACTTCCTCGGCAAAAATGTGGGCAAAGATTTCAAATGCCCTGTTACTGTTATGGGCGGCGGCGCTGACAACACAATCCCTGCTATGAAAAAAGCGTTTAACGAGTATCTTGACTTTATCAGCGTTAAATCACCGCTACGCTTTAACTACATTGACCAGGTTGGAAACGCCACTCCGCAGGAGGCGGCAAGCAAGGTTGAGGGTGTTAAGGCGCTGCAAACCCCCGATATGCCGCAAATTAGCGATTATGTTTTTGCAAATCTCGTATGGAACGCCGAAAAAGCACCGTTCTGGGAATTCGGCAAGCAGTGGCAAAACGGATTTAAAGAGATTAACGCCGCTTGCAACGCAGCGAACGTCAATACGGGACTTGGCATTAAACTTGCAGGTCGCAGCAAGAAGTTTGCAAAAAAGGTGCAAAAATCAGGCAACGGTTTTGTTAACTCTGCGGCTGCTGACGAACTCTGCCTCGGCTCTGCAAGATATAACGACAAAATCAGTGAATACCTCGCTAACTTTGTGAGAAACCACAACATTGATTATATTGAACTTGACTTCGGCAAGTCCGAAACAAATCCCTGCACAGACTCAAGCCACGACCACGGCACAGGCGGCAAGGGCGAAATGTACTACGTTGGCGACCTGCTTGAAAACCGTATGGCGCTTGTACAGGCGCTTCGCAAAAGCAAGCCCGATATGTTCATTGCACTGAAAGGTGTACACAATGTTTCTCCGTTCTGGAGACAGTGGGTCAACGCTATTGACTGCACTGCAATCGGCGACGCTGACGGCTCATACAAAGATGACGAAATGCCAAGCGTTGAAGAGGCAATCACATCTGCCGACACGCTGTACTACGATATGGTTTGCAAGCACAGCGTTCAATTGCCCGCAGATTCAATGCTGGCGGACTTCCCATTTGAAGGCGTACTGAGCAACGACGAATTCAACAAGGTCGCTATGTGGAGCGCTGTGCGCGGCGAGGGTCTTATTAATCTCGACTGCGGCTATGAACTGCTTGATGACGCAAAAAGAGGATATCTCTCAAAGGCGCTGAAATTCAAGGCAGAAAATCAGCACATCCTCAAAAACTGCTCCTTCATTGGCGGCAGACCTGCCGACGGCAACATTTACGGCTTTGTTTCCTGGACTGACGAGGGTGAAGGCATTATTGCAATGCGTAATCCTACAAACGAAAAAACACCGATTACACTCACGCTCAACAAACTTATGGGCGTGCCGAAGGAACTTAAAGACGCAAAGCGTGAAAATGCGTACAGCGTGTCAATACTCGGCACATCTGACACATTTTCATACGGCAGCAAAATCAACATTGCCCTGCACCCTTATGAGTGCGTAATCTTTAAGTTCACAAAATAAATATAGGAGAACGGTATGAAATTTATTGAATTAATCTGTCCGAAATGCGGCGCAGTAGTTCAGGTTGACGACTCGGCGACTGAAGCAGTATGCCTTTTCTGCAGCGAAAAATTTGCTGTAAGCGACGCGGAAAAAGCAACTGAACCGCAATATGAGGAAGAACCTGAGGCAGAAGAAAAAAAGGAAAAGGCTGACAAACCTGAGAAAAAGAAAAAGAGCAAAAAAGACGAAGTTGAAACCGCCGATGGTGACGACGACGGTAAAAAGAAAAAATCGAAAGGCAGAGAGATATTTGAGTTCATTCTGCCAATCGTTATTGCATTTATTGTTGCAATGCTGCTTAAAACCTTTGTTTTTGCTAACGCGATTGTGCCGACAGGCTCAATGCTCAACACAATCCAGGAGGGCGACAGAATTATCGCCAGCCGTATTGAATACAACTTCCACGAGCCCGAAAGATACGATATCATCATTTTCAAGGCGCCTGATGAAGTTGCCGCCGGCAACGACGACGTGTTTTACGTTAAGCGTGTAATCGGTCTGCCGGGTGAAACGGTGACTATCGTTAACGGCGTGGTTTACGTTCAGGGCAAAGACGGAAAGTCTGAGCAACTGCGCGATGACTTTATCACAGCGTGTACGCCTACCGGCAACTTTGGCCCTTACGTTGTGCCGAAGGACAGTTACTTTGTAATGGGCGACAACCGCGAAAGTTCGGTTGACTCACGCTACTGTACATCAACAAACTATGTGCATAAAAACCTGATTATCGGCAAGGCGAAGTTCTGCTACTTCCCGTTTAACGACGCAGGAAAGTTAGAATAACAAAAACGACCGCAAGTTAAACTTGCGGTCTTAGTTTATATTTTTTCAACGTCTATTGCGGCGATTTTATCCATAAATG
>ONXZ01000049.1:8117-10748 GCA_900321905.1 uncultured Eubacteriales bacterium | reverse complement strand
CATAGTGCTTTTAATAATAGGAGCATTAGGTACTCTTTTTTGGCTAGTGGGTCTTCTAGTTGACGATAAAAGCGATATTGGATTCTATATATTTGTTGTAGTTGCTTTCTTACTGTTTTTGTCATTACTTATCTTTATGATTATTAGAGTAATAAAAGCAAATAAACTTATAAAGAAATATAATGAAAGTAAAATAGAATTAGAAAAATTAAATCAAGAATTAAGACAAAGCCAAACTAGTTTTGCTTCTTGGAAAACATCAATGCTACAAAAACGATGACTAATCTAATGAAAATGAAATAACAGCCCGTAGGCAGTTATAAAATATTACGATTCGCCGAAATATGAAATATAATTCATTCCATCATATGTGTAGTATATTTCATACGAACAGCGTATTTCATAATTCGAAGAAATATTTTATTCATTCCGAAAGAATGAATTTCATTGAAAGAACCTCACTTGTGATACAAGTGAGGTTCTTTCCTGGTGCAGGAGATGGTTCGTTTGCGACCGCTGCCAATGGCAGATAAAGGGAGCAAAAAGAACTGCGTAGCGGTCTTAATTTTGGAGTGCCGCTTGCGACACGAACAAAATTAAGGGTACCGCCCGCCGCTTGTTTTAAGTTCAAGTCCCATAATAAAAACGGCAACCGTAATGGTTGCCGTTGGTGCAGGAGATGGGACTTGAACCCACACAGCATTGCTGCCACTAGAACCTGAATCTAGCGCGTCTGCCATTCCGCCACTCCTGCGTATAAATTAAATTGTTGCCTAGCAATAAATATCACCGCGTGACTCTTGCGGTACCCAAAATTTACTTGGGCTTGGTGCGCCCGTAAATTTTGACCGCTGCGCCATCCTCACCTTGCTTAATCCGCCACTGGCGGCGCTTCGGTGACGATGCTGCCATTCCGCCACTCCTGCTCGTCCAAACACACTCCACAGTTGAAACATAATGCAAGCATTATGTTAAAAACCGCTGCGTATGTTTCTCCTCTTCAAATCAAAATTTCGCTTCGCTGCTTTTTGATTTGAGAAACAAAACAGTAATTATTACTGCTTTGATATAGTATCATATCAGAACGTATTTGTCAAAGGTTATTTTGCCGCAAATAAAATTTGCCGAAATATCCCCCTATGGGGGTTGTGAAGTTTTTAGCAATTATATATAATATAGATATCATATATAAGGAGGAAAATTTTATGGCATGTTTCGTAGTACCTGCTGCAGAGGCAATTGTTGTTACAGCAGCATACCTTGCTGCTAAAAAGCATGAGCAGAAGATTGAAGCGCCAAAACTTGCTGACGGCAACAAGTTTGAATCAAATGATGCAAAAATCACTTGGTCAAGACGTCTTAGCTGGCTTATGAGCCTTCTTTGGGGCGGAGTTCTTCTCCTCGCATTTGAACATTTCTGGCATGGTGAGGTTGTACCGTTCCCACCGTTCCTAACGGCAATGCTATCGCCTGAGGACACCAACAATATGCTGCTCGAAATGTCAACTGTCGGCGTTTCAATGGCAGTTACAGTAACGGCTGTATGGGGCGTTATCTGTGCAGTTGCCGAGGCAAAAGTTAAAGCAATTAAAAAGAGCCTTAAAAACGACGCTGCATAAGGAGGACTTTTCATGACGTTACTTATTACCATTATCGCAGCTGCGGTTGCTACCGTTGTATGGTACACCAATGAACAGAGAGATACATACAAACTCGGTACGCTTTCACTTATCTACTGGGGTGCCTCTCTGATGTGGCTGATGGATTTTGTTTTTGAGTATGCGGAATTGAAGGCAGATTATTTTGTTCAGGAATTTGCAGATATCCTGAACGACTCTCTTCTCGGACTGGCTGTTGTTACACTCGGTCTGATTGCATGGATTGTAATCCTTCTGATTAAAGATCCTAAAGGCGTATTTAAAAAGAAATTTACAAAATAGCACAAAAATAACCGTAGGTTTAACCTACGGTTATTTTTATTTCAACTCGGCAGCCGACTCAAAATTGTCAAAGCCGTAAATATCTTTCCTTGAGCCGCCGTCCTCTGTGTAGTAATAGCAATACCTGTACATAAGTTCAATGTCTGACTCAAAGTTTATTTCGTAATACCTGCCTTTGTTGTAATCGCTTGGCACGATATAGTTATTACGCGTGATACCGAAGTTTGCAAAAAATGTTTTGACTTTCTGACAAGCCTGGGCATAATCGCTGCTGCCGTTAGTTTGCTCAAACCAGTTTGAATGTTCCTTTAGCACACCGCCATCAACGGTGTAAATATGGCACTCGTAACTGCACTGAGTACCCTTGTAAGCAATATGCTCAAGCGCAATAAACGTCTGTTTGTTGCAGGTGAAGGTGTACATAACCTTTTCATTAGACGGGTGGTTTTGCCTGGCGTTAATATAATTATTCTCGCTAATCGGACTTACAACGCCTGTTAACTCAACAGCGCTTGTAACATCGCCCTGCACATACTGCTTTTCGTTATAATCATAGCAGGCAATGTTTGTGGTAATTTTGCTGCCGCTTGTTTCACAGTAAGCGACAACGAGTTCGTTTTCATTATCCTTGTCAAGTTGCAATGTCTTAACCGCCAAAACGCCGTTTGGGTTGTCGTTTGCCGCTTCGGAG
>ONXZ01000049.1:0-8090 GCA_900321905.1 uncultured Eubacteriales bacterium | reverse complement strand
TAAAAACACCTTTCTGCGGAGCGATTTCACTTTGCACAAAAGCGTTATACGCGTCCCCTGCAGTCACAGCGTCCTGCCTGTCAAACAGGTGCTTGCCGCCGATAATTACAGAGCCGACTATAACGGCAACCACCATAACAACTGCAAGTGTTATGGCGATAATACCAAGTGTTTTGCTGTTTTTATCCTCCTGCTCAGGCATAACGCTTTCAGCAGACTGGCGAAAGCGCATATTGTCAACGTAATCTTCAACATTCGCGCGAACAGTTACCTCATCTTCAATTGTTCTTTGCTGCACAGGAATTTTTGCGCCGCACCTGCCGCAAAACTGAGCATTAGGCTCAAGATATGTATCGCAATACGGACATCTCATATTATAACCTTCTTAATTAATACTGTGCAACCGCTGTGGTTGAAGTTTGCGATGTTTCGTTTTTCGCGTCGCCGATTATGTAATCGTAAACCGCCTTTGAAATATTACGGATAGATTCCTGCGCCTGAAGCGGCTGAACGTTATTTGACATAACGCAGAGTATGTAATCTGCCTTGTCGGTAAACACGATAGCGACGTCGTTTTCGGTGTCTGACAGTTCGCCTGTCTTGTTGGCAACCTTTGTTCCCTTTGGCAGACCCTCGGGAATTTTCCAAGTGCGCTGCTGCTGCAGCATATAGTCGAGCATTTTTTGGTCGTATTTTTCAGACACACATTCTTTGTTATAAATCATTTCGAGCAGTTTGCCGACATCGTCAACAGACGTATAATTCTGCTGCGGAATCGGCTTTGGCCTGCTGTCGCGCATATCGCGTTGCTGCTCTGTGTCAGGGCAATCTATGCTTTGGGCATAGGCGTTGACATTTTTCATCCCCGCTTTGAAGTCGCCATCAGCCGTAATTGCAACAAGTTTGTTTGACGACTCGTTGTGACTTACGGTAATCATCTGCTCCATAAGACTTTCAATCTCGTCGGTATCCTGCAGTTTGCCCTTGTTGATTTGGTCGTAAACTGTCGCCATAATAAACAGTTTGATAACGCTTGCGGACACCATTTTTTTGTTGTTAATGCTGGTGTACTGCCCTGTTTTGAGGTTTTTGCAGTATACCGCCCAGTCGCCGTTATCATCTGGAATATGCGATTTAATCACAGCTTCAAGCGCTGTGTCCCTGCTGTCGGCAGTAGTGGTCTCAGTTGTAACGGCTGAAGTGGCTTCAGTCGAATGTTCTGTGGTGCTTTTGTCGGTATTTCTTTTTAATACGCTGCAACCGCTAAACACAAAAGCAAGCGCCAAAACAAGGCAAAGTATCTTTTTTATTTCAGACATTTATTCAGCGCTCCTCCAATGTTTTTTGCAGTTGTTTTGTTGTTTTTATCTGTTTTAGTTTTTGTGATACAAGCAACAACGTAGGTTTTGCCGTCTTTTTCAACGATAATAACCTCGTTATACACATAATTGGTCCAGCCGTTAAAATTGTGTATTTCAGAGCCTGTAAATATTTCGCCCATTCCGAACACTTCTTCGGATTTAATAGTATATTGGGCAAGCACTCTGCCGGCGTATCCGTTTGATTGGTACATTTCGCCTACAATTTTTGCGAGGTCGTCAGCGCTTATGCGATTGTCCTTGCCCTTTATCTCTGTGCCAATTTTCTTTTCAACCGTAATGCTGTAATATCCTGCATTTTTGCAAATAGTTTCAATCTCGCTCATACCAAAATGCAACATCAGCGAGTTAATAGCGTCGGAATTACTGTCGCGAAAAGCGATTTCCATAAGCGTTTCAACGGAAGCGTAGTTGCCGCTGACTTTAACCTTGCCACCGCGTCCGTCGCCGTTGCCGACAATCATAACCTGGTCTGACGAGGACATTGCGCCGTTGTCAATCTCGTGCGCGTAGGCGTAAAGTATAGGATAAATTACGCAGGCGGAAGCCGAGTGCGTTTCGCCGTGCGAGCCGTAACCGTGCGTATCGCCGCCGTTTTCATATATAGCCAGTCCGCGTATACTTTCGGTTCCGCTGTTAACAGTCTCTTCAAATTCGCTATCAACTGTATCAATGTATGACTCGTCAGACGGCAAAGTTTCATCGCTTGAGATTGAGCCGTTCAGGTTAGAGTCTGTATAACTGTTAGTATCATCTCTTTGTGCAAGAGTGTAAATAAGCACGCCGATTGCCGCTGCAAGAACAACAGCGAGGACAGAAACAATAATAATAAGCCCTGTGTTCTTTTTAGGTTTTTGAGCAGCTGCAATATCGCCGCCCTGACCGCCTGCGGGGTTGTTGTAGTCGCCGTAGTTTCTGTAGTCAGGCTCGCGGTATGCGTTGTTGTACTGTGTGCTTGCAGGTTGCGCATACTGATAGTTGTAACCCTGCTGACTGTTCATTTGTGCGCCGTTTGCAGGTGTAGCGCCGCCGTATCTGCTATAGTTGCCGTAGGCGTTTTGAGCCTCATCTTCAGTCAGCGGTTTTGTATACGCCTGCTGTGAATTCTGATTGTTAAAATCATCAGGAAAAAGCGCCTCCGTTTTCTGCATGGTATCATCGTTCGGGTCATAGGCTGCACCCTGAATCGGCTGCGTTTTCAGTTCGTCGCTGTCAGCGTTATACATAGGCATAACGCCTGAGTTTTTTGAATCGCAAAGGTGTCCGCAGTTAGGACAGAATACCGCATTATCGTCAACCTGGGTATTGCACCATACGCATTTTTTCATTCTATTCATCCTTTCGGCTTTAATAAGTTCTTATTAGTATAGTTTTTTGCCGTTTTGAATATCCGTAATCTGGTCAATTCTGCGCTGATGACGTCCGCCTTCAAACTCTGTGTTAAGGAAAACGTCAACAAGTTCTATAGCTTCACCCGCACCGATTACTCTTGCGCCCATACAAAGGCAGTTTGCGTCGTTGTGAAGGCGAGTATACTTTGCGCTGAAGTAGTCGCTGCACGCCGCGGCACGGATACCCTTGACCTTGTTTGCAGCCATTGATATACCAATGCCTGTGCCGCAGATAAGTATTGCCTTGTCACACTCGCCGCTGACTACCTTATCGCACGCCATCTGAGCGGAAATTGCGTAGTCAAACGACTCGTCTGTAAAGCAGCCGACATCTGTGTAATCAATTTTGTTTTCGTCAAGATACTTTTTAATCTCATGCTTGAGCGGAAATCCCGCGTGGTCTGAACCAATTGAAATCATAGTTTTCTCCTTTCAGTCGAAACAGTCAGCAGTTTTTGTTTATCCCCGGTAGTCGCCGGTGTATTTTACATACGCGCTCGGACATTCATATTTTACTTTAGGTAGTATGTTTTGCGCCTCCGCTTTGGTAGAATATCTGCCTGCTGTAACGCAGTACCAGCGCTCTTTATTGAGGTTGCTCCAATCTGTTGAAACAATAACTGCAGCGTCGTAGTATCCGAGGTTTTTATACCTTTCCGCTTCGTCAAGCGCGTCAGACCTTGATTTATAGCCGCCTACAAACACAGCGTAAAACGGCGTGTTCTGACTGCTTACTGCAGGCGCGGTTGTTGCTTTGGTGGTTTTTGCGCCTGCCGCAGTGCTGTTTTTGTGCCTGTCAAGCAGTTCTGTAGTAGCGTCTACAAAATCCACAAATCCCTCATAAAAATTTTCGTCCTTAAACGACGGGAGCATTGCGTCTGACACCTTAGTGATACCGCTGTCGTCAAGCACCGTATTGCCAAGACCGCAAGGCGAAATATACCAGTCCCTTGTTTCAATATTAATCACAAGGATACAGCCGTCCTTAGACGAATTCTGACCGTAGCCGTTGCTGTCATAAAACGTTTCGGCATACTCCTGCGGCGTCTTGTCGCGGAATGATTTTGTTGTGTGGATAACGATATCAAAATTATACTTTTTACAAACGCTTTCAAGTTTAGCAGCAAGTTTTTCACGCTCTCTTTTTGTTAGAAGTTCAGCGTTATCTTTGACGTAATAGGAATTGCCCTGCGGCTCATAATCTTCAAAGCCTTCTGTTGTGCTGCCTGCCACAGAAGTAGTATCCGTCGCTTGCGTTGCAGGCTCTGCATTTTTCTTTGAAGTGAGTTTAAAACCCAGCAAGGCAATAATGCCTGCGAGTATTACCGCAAGCACTGCGATAACCGCAATTGCAGGCGCGTTGGTACGTTTTTTGTCATTTGAGACCTGCTCGTTTTGAGCGCCGCAACGCGGGCAGACTGTCTGGTTGTCCGAAAGTTCAGTTCCGCAATTTTTACAAAACATAGTGTTACCTCTCTTTGTTATGACATTTTTAGTTTAAGTTCGCGTTCAGCCTGCGACTGCCTGAGATATGTAGGCATTAGCGCGGCAGGCTCAATGCGTTTTTTGTTTTTTGCCGCCTTTGCAACAGAGGTTGCGTTTTGATAAATCATATCATCGCTCGGCAAAACCGCATTTTCAAGTTCAAGATTTTCATAGCACAGTTTTGCGCCGTCACCTGCGATAACTACACTGTCAAACTTTTTGAGTTCCCCGCGCAAATCTTCAATCGCTATTGCACGGTCGGGCGTCATACGCTGACAAACACCGTTTTCAATTTTAAATATCGCGTTGTAAAACTGCATACGGCGCGCGTCCATAACTGCGCAAACAACACAGTCTTTGTCAATAAAGTTATACGCAATCGCTTCAAGAGTTGAAACGGCAACGCACGGCGTATTATTTTCAAACGCAAGTCCCTTAACGGTTGCCACTCCAATACGCACACCCGTAAACGAGCCCGGTCCTGCTGTAATTGCAATCGCTTCAAGCTCGGCAAAAGAATTGCCGTGCATAACACGTTTAATCATAGGCAGCAGTGTTTCGCTGTGCGTAAGACCGGTGTTTGCAAATTCACTTTTAATAACCTTGTCACCGTCGGTCAGCGCGGCAGAAGCCGTGACCGCCGAGGAATCAACAGATAAAATCATACTTCAAATTCCGATTTTTTAACTATAGTAAAACGACGTGAGGTGTCGTCGATTTTTTCTATTTTAACTATCAGCGCGTCGTCGGGCAAAGCGCCGAAAATATTTTCGCTCCACTCGCACAGGATATATGCGCCGCTGTCGAGCGAGTCGAAAAAACCTACAGAATAGAGGTCGTCCCACCCGTCAACACGGTACATATCATAGTGCAAAGCGCGTGCATTTTCGCCAATATAATCGTTGCACACGGCAAATGTCGGCGAGGATACGTCAGCGTCAATTCCAAGCCCTTTGACAAAACCGCGAGTGAAAGCCGTCTTGCCTGCGCCGAGTTCGCCGAGGAAGCCGATAACGCACCCTTTATCTACTTTCTGCGCAAGTTCGGCGGCTTTCTGCTCCGTTTCCTGCGCGCTGTGAGTTATAAATTCCGTCATTAGAAAAGTCCCACGGTGTTACCGTTTTCGTCAATGTCAATGTTATACGCCGCAGGTGATTTTGAAAGGCCCGGCATAGTCATAATATTGCCTGCCTGGCACACAAGGAAACCTGCGCCGTTTGACAGATTTGCGGCGGTGATTGTGATTTTAAAACCTTCAGGTCTGCCAAGCATTTTTGGATTGTCGGTAAAACTGTACTGAGTTTTTGCAATGCAGACAGGAAGTTTGTCGGCGCCGAGTTTGATAAAACCGTCTATTGCTGCTCTTGTATCCTTAGGGAAGTGGCAACCGTCAGCGCCGTAAATCTCTTTGGCAATGGTGCGGATTTTGTCGTAAACCGGCATATCGAGGTCGTAGAGGAAGTGAAAATCGTTTTCCTTTTCGCACGCCGCGACAACCTTTTCGGCAAGGTCTGTGCCGCCTGCTCCGCCCTCTGCAAAGCATTTTGCAACCGCAACTTCTACGCCCTTTTCTGCACAAAATCTCTTTACAAAGTCAATTTCGGATTCGGTATCTTTTTTGAAGTGGTTGAGCGCCACTACAACAGGCACGCCGAACTTTTTAAGATTATCAATATGCGCGCCGAGGTTAACGCTGCCCGCCTTGAGAGCGGCAAGATTTTCATTTGTGAGTTCCTCTTTCGGCACGCCGCCGTTATATTTCATTGAGCGGACTGTAGCAACAAGCACTACGCAAGACGGCTTGAGGTTGGCATAGCGGCACTTGATGTCCATAAACTTCTCCGCGCCAAGGTCTGAGCCGAAGCCTGCTTCCGTAATAGCGTAGTCGCCGAGTTTGAGCGCAATTTTTGTTGCGCGAACGGAGTTGCAGCCGTGTGCGATGTTGGCAAAAGGTCCGCCGTGCATAATAACAGGTGTATTTTCAAGAGTCTGCACAAGGTTTGGTTTGATAGCGTCCTTGAGCAGAACGGTCATTGCGCCCTCCGCCTTAATATCACGGCAGTAAACAGGAGTGCCGTCATAGCGGTAAGCAACAAGAATATTGCCAAGCCTGCGCTTGAGGTCAAAAACATCGTCTGCAAGGCAGAGAATAGCCATAACCTCGCTTGCAACTGTGATGCAAAAATGGTCCTCACGCGGAATACCGTTGAGCCTGCCGCCGAGAGAGCATACAATGTTGCGCAGCGCGCGGTCGTTCATATCAAGGCAGCGCTTAACAAGAATCTGCCTTTGGTCGATATTCTGCTCGTTGCCCTGCTGAATGTGGTTGTCGAGCATAGCGCACATAAGATTGTTAGCCGCGGTGATTGCGTGCATATCGCCTGTGAAGTGTAGGTTGATATCCTCCATAGGAACTACCTGCGAATATCCTCCGCCTGCTGCACCGCCTTTGATACCGAACACAGGTCCGAGTGACGGCTCGCGCAGTGCAACAACAGCGTTTTTGCCGATTTTATTCATAGCCTGACCAAGACCGATTGAGATTGTAGTCTTGCCCTCGCCTGCAGGTGTGGGGTTAACGGCTGTAACAAGAATCAGTTTGCCGTCCTCTTTATCCTTGAGTTTTTCAAACACACCCTCGCCGAGTTTTGCTTTGTAGTGGCCGTAAGGCTCAATATCATCTGACGAAATGCCGATACTCTGTGCAATTTCGTTAATTTTTTTCATCTTTGCTGACTGTGCAATTTCAATATCTGTAAGCATATATGTACTCCTTGAAAATTTATTCGCTAAACATTATAACATAATACTGTAAATATTTAAAGAATAAATTAAATATTATATTGAAAATTCATCAATAAAATAATATAATAGGACTCAACAGATAAAGTTAAATCAACCAAATTTCCCTGGTTGTGGTGCGAAAGGCTAATAAATGAAAACTAATACAAATGAAAAATCCGTATCGCATTTTATAAAAAGTACGGATTTTACAACGCTTGTATCGGCAATACTTGCGTCGATTTACGGACTGGTGCTCGTTTACAGCGCAACGTATTCCACGCTGGAGGACGGCAAAATAATAACCTCCGATGTGCGCAGTATGTTCGTGTCCGTAATAATGGGTCTTGCAATTGCGATACTTGTGTCAAACATCGACTATGAGATTATATCAAAACTGTGGCCCGTAATTGCAATCGGCTGCGTCGCGCTGATGGTGTTTACCTTCTTCTTCGGCGTTGCGCCGTCTGCAAGACAGGACGCAAAGTCGTGGCTCGATTTAAAGATATTCTTTTTCCAGCCGTCGGAACTGCTGAAGGTCGGATTTATAATCTCGTTCAGTTACCACCTCGATTTGGTGCGTGACAACATTAACAAGTTAAAATCAATCATTCCGCTCGTAATCCACGGCGCTGTGCCGATAGGTCTTGTGCTTATGACCGGTGACGCAGGTTCTGCCCTGATTTTTATGCTGATGTTTATCGGTATGCTGTTTTTTGCAAGGGTTAACCTCGGTTACTTTGTTGCAGGCATTTGCGCTGTTGTGGTCGGTTTTGTTGTTGCCTGGCGTACAGGTATAATCGGAGGTATCCAGCGCAGCCGTATCGTAGCGCTGTTTTACCCCGACCAGTACAAGGACGTTATGTATCAGCAGACAAACGGCAAAATAGCGCTCGGCTCGGGCGGACTGTTCGGGCAGGGATATCTGCAGGGCGATATGACCCAGAGCGGCGCAGTGCCTGAAAATCAGAACGATATGATACTTTCCGTCGCAGGTGAAGAATTTGGATTTATCGGCGCAATTGCGGTAATAATGATACTCGGCTACCTGATT
>ONXZ01000125.1 GCA_900321905.1 uncultured Eubacteriales bacterium | reverse complement strand
TTGCAGGCAAGTACGATATGCCTGAACTTGACACAATGTACATCAATGAAAAAGCGCTTGAGATCACTGACGCACTCACCGCTAACTCAATTAACGGCGTTATTAATTGCGGTAAAATCAGGCTGATTTACTATGGCGATAAAAATAACGCTGACCTGATTTTCTATGAAAAGGGCAAGAGGAGCGACCTCACATACAAATCAGCAATGGCGTCCGTTGCAAAACTCCAGCCAAACGGCTACGACACATTTGCAAAAGAGTTTACAGAACTCAAGGAAACCGAGGGCAAAGGCTACAAAGTTTCGTTCACAATTGATGAAAAATTCAAAGCAGAACACGAACTCCCCGAAGAAGAAGGCGTTGAATATACAGTAATTCACTTTGGCAAATAAAAACTATGCTCAGGGCTCTTAACCGGAGCCCTGTTGCGCTATTTTATATTAGGAGGTAATTATGGAAACTGAAAAGAAAAAACGTAACATCTATAAACCGATAGCAATTGTGGCTCTTTGCCTGCTGCTTGTTGTAAGCATTATGTACGGCAAGGGTGTTGGCTGCAACGAATGTGCAAAAGCACCTGTTGCAAGCGAAACGCAGACCGTTGACGCTAACGAAACACTCAAATCGTGGACAGACGACGCGGCTGCAAAAAAGGAACTCGTTTCATACATTGAGGCGGTAACCAAAAAGGATTCACCCGATTTTATTCCGGTTGAAAACCGCATTGCAGTGTTTGACCTTGACGGTACGCTTGCTTGCGAAACCGACCCTGCATACTTTGACCACTGCATTTTGTACCACAGAGTTATGGAGGACCCTGACTATAAAGACAAGGCAACCGATTTTGAAAAGCAGGTCGCAAAAGAAGTCAAGACATTTATGGACACAGGCGAAGCAAGAGATGACGCAATGACACGTCACGGCAAGGCTGTTGCTTCTGCATTTTCAGGCATGACCACCGACGAGTTTGAAAAATACTGCGCAGACTACGCAAACACTGCTTCACCGGGTTACAACAATCTTAAAAGAGCCGACGCATTTTATAAGCCGATGCTTGAGGTTATCGACTACCTTGAGGAAAACGACTTCACTGTTTACGTTGTAAGCGGTACTGACAGATTTATTGTTCGCGGACTCATTGCCGCTTCGCCACTTGATTTGCCGAACAAGCAGATTATCGGCTCTGACGAAAGCCTTGTTGCTACTGACCAGGGCGACACAGACGGACTTGATTACGAATTTGACAGCGACGACAAAGTAATCACAGGCGGTGACTTTTTGGTTAAAAACCTCGATATGAACAAGGTCACTGTTATTGAGCAGGAAATCGGCGTGCAGCCTGTTCTTGCGTTTGGTAACAGCGGCAGCGATTTCAGTATGGCACAGTATGCGCTCAACGACAATCAGTACAAGGCAAAAGCATTTATGCTCTGCTGCGACGACACTGAGCGTGAAAACGGCAATCCCGAAAAGGCTGAAAAAATGGTTAAGTCCTGCAAAGAAAACGGCTTTACCGCTGTTTCTATGAAGAACGACTGGAAAACCATTTACGGCGACGACGTTACAAGAAAATAAGGTAATATAAATCGGAGTTTACTTATGACAAAGCGAATAATTGCACTTTTCAGCGCGATATTAATACTCGCCTGCGCTCTGCTCGCAGGCTGCTCAAACAACAAAAAAGCCGAGGAACCTGCAAAAGAAACAATAGGAATCATCGGCGCAATGGATGTTGAAGTTAAGACGCTCAAAGAAGCCGCAAACATCACCAAAACCACAAAGATTGCGGAGATGGAATTCTGCGAAGGTACGCTCGGCGACAGACCTGTAGTAATCGTAAAATGCGGTATGGGCAAGGTCAATGCAGGCATTTGTGCGCACACGCTGATTAACGAATTTAACTGCAAAAAAGTTATCAACACAGGCGTTGCAGGCTCGCTCAATAATAAAATTGATATCGGCGACATCGTTGTATCAACAGAAGCGGTACAGCATGACTTTGACGTATCGTTTTTAGGCTTTAAAAAAGGTGAAATTCCATACACAGGACTTAACGCCTTCCCTGCCGATAAGAAAATGAGAGCAGCCGCAGTAAAGGCAGTCAAAGAAGTTGCGCCTGACATTCACGCTTTTGAGGGCAGAGTTTGCTCAGGCGACCAGTTTATCAGCGAAAAATCGCAAAAAGAAACTATCACCAAAAACTTTGGAGGTATGTGCTGCGAAATGGAGGGCGCTGCAATCGCCCAGACCTGCTATCTCAATAACACGCCTTACGTTGTTATACGCGCAATCTCCGACAAACCTGACGAAACGGAATTTGTTGAGTATAATGTGTTTGAAGCAAAGGCAGCGGCACACTGCGCAAAGATTGTTGAGTACATGGTAGCACATCTGTAATCAAGTCAGGGTTGACACAAAAGCAGTTAAAATAGTATTATTGGTAATAATGCAAACGATATTATAAATCTATAAAAGGAGCATTACTATTATGGGAAATTATAATGAAACCATCCAGCAGTTTAACAGCCTGACTCAAGGCGAACAGATTGCAACACTTGCAGTTGCTGCTGTAATTAGTGTTATTATGATTGTTGGCGAGTGGAAAGTATTTACAAAAGCAGGTCAAAGAGGTTGGTACTCGCTGATTCCGTTTTTGAGAGAGTACAAACTCTGCGAAATTATTGACGGTAGCGGAATCAAATTCCTTCTCTTATTCATTCCTTTTGTAAATGCCATTTACGATATCATACTCAGCTTCCGTATGGCTAAGGCATTCGGCAAAGGCGGCGGTTTTGGATTCGGTCTTTGGCTGATGCCTGCGATTTTTATAACTGTACTTGGATTTGGCAGTGCAGAGTATATCGGACCGAAGGGCGAAAGATAATAAATTTACCGCACTGACTCGGAGAAATCCGAGTCTTTTGCTTTATTGTTAATGCAAAATATACCGCCATTATTATCAAATCCGACATCAATAATGGAATATTGACTTTTTGTTTACCTTTTTATATAATTAAACAAAAGTATTAGGAGGCATTTTATGAAAAACATCGTAAAAACAATTACAAACTATGTGATTTGTTTGTCGGTACTCGCAATTATCGTCGGTATTGTATTAATTGCGTCTCCGCAAATGTCACTCACCGTGATCAGCATTTCAAGCGGAATATATTTGATAGTTCAGGGTATTGCGCTTATAATACTCGGTATTAAATCATTGCGTACGAACTTACCGTTTGACGGTATGCTTAAAGGTATTCTCTCCTTAATTTTCGGCGTTATGCTTGTGGAGAATCCAGCCGTATTCGCAGGCTTTGTCGGTAATCTTTTTGGAATCTGGATTTTGTTTTCAAGTTTTGACGAAATCAAATTTGCATCACGTCTTCGCAACACAGGCGCTCCCTGGATTCTCATGATAATCTTAAACGTATTTAACATAATTATCGGTGGCGTCATTCTCTATTCACCGATTCTTTCGGCAATTTCTCTGACAATGGGATTAGGCTGCATTTTAATTGCTTATTCAGTTATAGACATTATATATATGATTGCAGTCAAGATGAATTCAGACTATATTGAAAAAATTCTTGAAGAAAAAATAGAAGCAATTGAAGGAAAAACAGAGACCGTGGAAGTCACTGTTGAAGATGCTGTGGAAAACAAAGCAGACTCTAACGCAGATTAAAAATCACACAAAACGGAGCATAGGGTAAAAGCCTTATACTCCGTTTTTTTATACAATAAAAACGGCAACCGTAATGGTTGCCGTTGGCAAAGGTATAATGAAATGATACCATGCAACCTTTTTCAGGTGGTTGCAGTTTTTGACATGGGGGTGCAGTGCAAGTGATTCTTATTTGTGTTGACGAATGTATGGTGAAATGATATAATAAAAACACCAAATATTAAATGAATAATTATTTTTGTATTGCATGTGTGCCTTTTTATTTTTTGATAAATTCGCATGCTTAATAATAGCATACTTCAATGCGGTTTAATCAGTTAATGTTTAGCGACAGTTAGAACTATGCGTTTTAGTGCGTGGCTTCGGATGCGCATTTTTTATTGGAGGGGTTTAATTGGGATTTGTAAAGTTGAATTGTCCAAATTGTGGCGCAAATATTGAATTGAGTGAGGATAGAGAATATGGCTTTTGTTCTTTTTGTGGAACTAAAGTAGTACAAGAAAAGATAATAGTTGAACACAGAGGACACATCTCCGTTGATGGTATTGCAAATGAAGATGCACTTTTAGATAGGGCTTTTATTTTTATAGAGGACGGAGATTTTTCTAAAGCAGTCGTCTATCTTGAAAAGGTTTTGGATATTAATCCACGATGTGCTAGGGCATATATGGGAAAATTATTGTGTCAATTAGGGTATCGTAGAATCGAATATTTAAATCATAGTCAAAAACCATTAGAATGCTTTGATTTATATAATAAAGCTGTTAGATTCGCTACCCCTAATGAATTAAAAGAGTTTCAAGATTACAATGAAAAAACTAAGCAAAATTATAATGGCGAATTAAATAAGAAACAGGTTCAAATAAAAAATATTGAAAGATCCCAATGTTTGAATTTGATGGTGTTTTTCTGGAATCATATACAAGATTTTAGTGATTTTGATGGATTTTTCCTTTTATCGTCGCACCAAAGAGCTGAACTTATAATTGCTAAGTTGCTAGATCAGTTAGAATCAAGAGAATTAGATTATTTTATTAATGATCATTTGTATAGTTATGAACATATAGAAGCGATATCTGAAATTAAATATTGGTTAACAAAATTGGATCTTCAAGTTAATGAAAAAATATTAAATAGTTGGACAAACTATTATAAAAATATGTGTGAGGATATTATTAAGAATAATATTGATTTATACGATGATAAATATTATTCACGTGGTAATATTGTGGGATT
>ONXZ01000013.1 GCA_900321905.1 uncultured Eubacteriales bacterium | reverse complement strand
GCCGAACCCCGGCTCAACAGTCATTACAAGCACCATATCGAGTTTGTCAAGATACGGCAGAACGCTGTCCACAGGTGTGTCGGGTTTAATTGCGATAGCCGCTTTTTTGCCGAGATAAAGTATCCTGTCAATCGTTGCGGCAACGTTGCTCTCGCTCTCGATATGAAAGCAGATTATATCCGCGCCCGCCTTTGCAAACGAGTCAATATAATCATAGGGATTACTAATCATAAGATGCACGTCAAACGGTATGTCGCACACTGCCTTCAGCGCCTTGATAACAGGCATACCGATTGTAATATTCGGCACAAAGTGGCCGTCCATAACGTCGATATGTATCATATCGGCGCCGCTGATACGGCGAAGTTCCGATTCAAGATTTGCATAGTCGCTTGATAGAATTGACGGTGAGATTTTAATATCCATATTCTGCTCCGCTCTGTTTGTTGTTAAAATATTATAACCTTATATAAAATCAAAGTCAATTAACATAATATAAAGAAAAGATTGATTTCGCTATGGATTTTTGCACATTTTGACCTATTTTGCAGAGTGTTTACATTACGTTGTTGACAGATTTACAAAAAAGTTACAAAATTTACAAAAAAATAACACAAAAGACTTGAAACTTGATAAAAACAGGTGTATAGTAAAAAACGTATAAATAGAAGTGCGCCCTGCTATAAGTGCGCCTTCCAATAAATTAGTTAGGAGAAAAAGCTGTGATAGAATTTAAAGATGTCACTAAAATTTATGACAGCAACGGCACAAAGGCACTCGACAGTGTTAACATCAAGATTGAGGACGGCGAATTTGTATTCGTAGTCGGAGCGTCAGGTGCCGGTAAAAGTACATTCTTAAAACTTATTATGCACGAAGAAAAGCCGACCGAGGGCGAAGTTATCGTTAACGGCTACTCATCTTCGACGCTTAAAAAACGCAAAGTACCGTATTACAGAAGAACTATGGGCATAGTTTTTCAGGATTTCAGAATTATTCCTAAGATGACCGTGTACGACAACGTTGCATTTGCAATGCGTGTTATCGGCGCTAAAGAGGCTGAAATCAGGAAGCGTGTTCCCTACATTCTCAACCTTGTCGGTCTTTCAAAAAAAGCGCGCTCAATGCCAAACGAACTTTCAGGCGGCGAGGCGCAGCGTGTATCGCTTGCAAGAGCGCTTGTTAACAACCCTGACCTCATCATTGCGGACGAGCCTACAGGTAACGTAGACCCTGAGATGAGCCACGAGATTGTTGACCTGCTTACAAAAATCAATAACTCCGGCACAACCGTTGTTATGGTAACGCACGAGCACGAACTTGTGCGCTCGTTCCAGAGGCGAGTTATCGTTATACAAAACGGCGCTGTTGTGTCCGACACACCTGACCCGACGTTTGCAAAGTTCAAATCACAGGAGCAGGAAAAAATCACCGATATGTTCTACTACGAAGAGGACGTTAAGCAGGACAATGTCAGCGAAGTTTTTGACAACCTTGAGGAGATGGTTAACAACATCGACGAGGCTGAAAACGGCGCCGACGCGGCAGAACCTGAAGAAACAGCAGAAGTTGTTGAGGACGCTGCCGAAATATCCTCTGAAAATCAGGACGGAGGTGAGCAGTAATGAACCTTACAAGTTTAAGATACCTTATTAAAGAGGGCTTTCACAACACGTGGTCAAACAGAATGATGTCTGTTGCTTCAATCTGCGTACTGCTCTCCTGCCTTGTAATCATAGGCTCAACCGCAATGATTTTCCTCAACATCAACACACTCGTTGAGCGTATTGAAAACGAAAACGTCATTATGGTTTACATTGAGGACAAGGACAAGGACGGCAACGTACTTGTTACCGAGGACGACGTTAAGGAAATCGGCAAAGAAATCGAAAAGTTTGACAATATCGAAAGCGTTGAATTTGTAAGCAAAGAGTCAGCGTGGAAAGCGCAACTCAAAACTATGGAAAAGGCTCAGGCTGAGTTCTTTACCACAGTCAGCGACGAAATTCCGCTGCCCGACGCTTACAAGGTTACAGTTAAGGAATTGAGTAAATTCAACAAGACTGTTAAGAAAATCAAGTCGATTGAACACGTTACTGTCAGGGAAAACAACGAACTTGCACGCAAGATTGACACAGTCAGCCGTGCGGTAAGTATTATATCTGTTGTAATCATCGCGGTGCTGTTCGCAATATCGCTGTTCATCATCGCAAACACAATCAAACTCACGGTTTACTCACGCCGCCTTGAAATCAGCATTATGAAATCTGTCGGCGCAACAAACTCGTTTGTAAGACTTCCGTTTGTTGTTGAGGGCTGTGTGCTCGGCGTAATTTCAGGCGTACTGTCGCTCGGTGCGGTATGGGGCGTGTACGAACTTGCGGTATATCTGTTCAGGGATATACTCAAAGGTCTTTCGCTCGCGGCAATCCCGTTTGTTGACTACGCACTGCCGATGCTCGGCATCTTCGTTGCAATCGGCATACTCAGCGGTGTCGGCGGCTCTGTTATTACAATGAGAAGATATTTAAACAAGGAAGGAAGCGAAATCAGTGAAATTTAACAAGGGTTCAAAGATTCTTTCACTTCTGCTGTGCTTCTGCCTGTTGTTTGTAACATTCGGCTCAACGGTTTCCGCCGCTGAAAGCACATCAAAACTGGAGAAAAAGAGGGACAAGATTCAGGCGCAGATTGACGAAGCGCAGGATAAAGTTAAAAAACTCGAGGAAAAGAAAGATAAAACACAAGACTACGTTACTGAACTTGACCGAAAAGTTAAGTTAAAGCAGGACAAAATCAATGTTCTTGAAGAAGAGGCTAAAGTTCTGCAGGAGGACATTGACAAGGTTCAGGGCAATATTGAAGAGACTGAAGCCGAAATCGACAGAAATCAGAAGGAGATTGACAGACTTCAGGCTGAGTTTGACAAGACTTACGAAGAATACTGCCAGCGTCTGCGTGCAATGTACGTATCCGGCAATGTCAACAACATTGAGGTGCTTATCACAAGCGAGGACATCAGTTCAATCCTCACCCGTTCAGAGATGATTAAGTCCGTTGCCAAGAAGGACAACGACACACTTGACACTCTTATGGACAGTATGAGCCTTATTGAAACAAAGAAGGCCGCACTTGAAAAAGCGCGTATCAAACTTAATAAGGAAAAAGATAAACTCGACACCGACAAGGCTGCACTTGACAGCAACATCGCTACAGTTACTCAGGAAAAAGCAAGCCTTAAATCAGAGATTAACACACTCAACAATGCAATTAAGGAACTCAGCAAGGAATCTGACGAGTATCAGGAATCTATTGACGAGGACCAGGCAAGACTTGCTAAAGTTGAGGCTGAAATTCAGGCGGCAATCGCAAGGGCTCAATCAAGCAGCAGCAGTTCGGCAGGCGTAGCGACAGGTCAGATGAGCGGCAGCACGGGCAGCGGTCAACACAGCGGCAGACTCGGCTATCCTACAGACGGCAGGTCAATTTCCGCAGGTTTCCCGAACTACTCAAGCGGACGTTATCACGGCGGTATCGACTTCCCTGTTCCGACAGGCAGCAACGTTTACGCTGCGGCAAGCGGTACTGTAATTCTTGTAAAAGCGCTGTACTACAGTTACGGTCACTACATTATCATCGACCACGGCAACGGACTCTCAACGCTTTACGCGCACAACTCCGTACTCAAAGTAAGTATGGGTCAGCACGTCAAGAAAGGCCAGGTAATCGCGCTCAGCGGTTCAACAGGCAACTCGACAGGCCCTCACAGCCACTTTGAAGTTCGCGTTAACGGCACGCGAGTTAACCCGCTCAATTATCTTTAATACATAAACGGCTTACTGCGGTAAGCCGTTTTGTTTTGTTGGTCTTAAGCACAGAATAAACCCCCAGTTCTACTGGGGGAATAAAAAAGCTTTAGTAAAAATAAGAACGGCGAGTTTCAAGCAAGCCGAAAACGAAATGATAAAAAAGCCTTCTCCTTGAGGTACTCCCTGCTAGGGAGATGTCAGCGAAGCTGACAGAGGGTCTGGCGCCCGCTCCAAGGGAAGGTGTCACAAAGTGACGGATGAGGTGTAGGTGCATAGCGCCGTTTCAAAAAGTTTTACCCCCCGAAATCAACAAAAGTATTATTCCACCTCATCAGTTTCGTCGCTTTGCTCCTCAACAGCTTCCCCTCAAGGGGAAGCCAAACAGGCAAAACAAACAGCCGCACGGGAGCGGCTGCCTGAAATAGTAATGCAATAGTTTAATTCAGTGCCGACTTTTAGTCGGCGAGCCCGTAGGCGGCCCTTTTAGGGCCTGTGCAAACCACCAGTTCAACTGGTGGTTATGATTTTTACACTTGAAATCACTCGTGCCTTGTGCTAAACTCTTATTATGCGAAATCAGGAGAAAACTACTATCAGAAAAGTCGGGCTTCACAAAAGTGAAAGCATATATTTGATTATCAGAGGACTTGAAGTCGGTATCGCTTCGGGTCTTGTTTGCGTTTTGTACCGTTTCGCCCTTATGTATGCGGAAGAAGGACTGATGAAAACGCTCGGTTTTGTTAAAGGCAACCCGACAAGAATTGCAATGTGGCTTGTGCTTTTGTGTGCGCTCGGCGTGCTTGTGAGTTATATCAACAAGTGGGAACCCTACGCAGCAGGTTCGGGTATTCCGCAGACTTCGGGCGAGATACGCGGATACTTTTCGCTAAACTGGTGGCGTGTAATAATTGCAAAATTCATTGGCGGAACGACCTCGGTTTTCAGCGGTCTGTCACTTGGCAGAGAGGGTCCGTCCGTGCAACTCGGCGGTATGGCTGCAAAGGGCGTTGCAAAGGCAACAAGGGCTGACAAAACAACCCAACTTCGTATGATTTCCTGCGGCGCGGGTGCAGGTATGGCTGCGGCGTTCAACGCTCCGATAGCGGGCACAATGTTTGTGCTGGAGGAGATTCACCACTCGCTTGACAAGTCGATTTTATGTATGAGCATAGTCGCGTCAATCACGGCTGACTATATCTCAATTTTCTTTTTCGGGCACGAAACCACGTTTAATTACGACACGGTGACGCTCGCTTTGCACCACTACTGGATACTTGTGCTGATGGGCGTTGTGCTTGGATTTGCAGGCGCGGCGTACAACGTCACTATGGTATGGGCGCAAAAAATGTTCAAAAAAATCACCAAAGTACCAACGCCGATTAAACTTGCTCTCGTTTTCTTAGTGAGCGGAATTGTGGGACTCACCTTCCCTCAGATTCTCTGCGGCGGTCACAGCATGGCAACCTCGCTGATGACTGAGCGTCCGGAACTTTCAATGCTGTTTATACTGCTGTTTGCAAAGTTCATTTTCGGTGCATTTTCTTTCGCCTCAGGCGCACCGGGCGGAACGCTCTATCCGCTGTGCGTGCTCGGCGCATATATCGGCGCAATCTTCGGCAACGTGGCAATAAACCAAATCGGCATACGCGGCGGACTGTATGAGGAGTTTGTCGTTATCGGTATGGCAGGGCTGTTTTCGTCAATTGTCCGCGCTCCGCTGACAGGCATTATACTTGTATTTGAACTCACGGGCGATATGCACTCGCTCCTGCCGATTGCAACAGTGAGCCTGATTTCATACGCTGTGGCTAACACCATCGGCACCGCACCGTTTTACTCAATCCTGTTTGAAAAAGCGGTTGAAAACACCGACTCCCCCACCCTCAACACCAAAGAGGTTGAAAAGGTTATTCAGACCTTCACAATCCCTGTCGGCAGCAAAGTTGCAGACAAAAAAATCTCCGACATCGACTGGGGCAAGCACTGCCTGATTGTGTCCGTTGAACGCGACGAAACGCCGATTACACCAAAGGGCGACACTCTGCTGAAAGAAGACGACACGCTCGTTATGCTGATATCCCAGCGCCACTTTTCGCAGGATGTACAGCGCATCTGCGATATTATAAAGAAGTAGGCTCAAGGCTCAAGGAATGCCCTGCGGGCAAAAGGCTCAAGGGAGTGGATGGGCGTTGCCCATACCCAAATATAATGGAGCGATATGGGCATCGCTCCTTGAGTCTAAAAAATCCTTGACATTATAATATTATACTGTTATAATGTTATGGCTTGGGTGACCAAGTAAATATCCTTGCGTGAGGAAAATCACGCCAATGTCCAGAAGGAGGTGCTAAGAATGGCATTAAGAAATTACGAAATCGTCATGGTTTACTCTCTTACAAAGGGTGACGAGGCAGTTGAATCTCTTAAAACAAAGTTCACTGACCTTATTTCTAAGAATGGCACTCTCGGCGAAGTTGAGGAATGGGGCAAGAGAAAACTTGCTTATCCTATCAACTACGAAACAGAGGGTTACTACGTTCTTATCAACTTTGCAAGCGAAGAAGATTTCCCTGCAGAACTTGACCGTGTAATCAACATTACAGACGGCGTTCTTCGCTCGCTCATCATCGCTAAAGGCGAATAAGGAGGCTCACTATGATTAATATGGTAGCCTTAATGGGCAGACTCACTTATGAGCCTGAACTCAGAACAACTCAATCAGGTCTTTCAGTCCTCAGTTTTCAGGTTGCTTGCGACAGAAGTTATCAGGCAAGCGGTCAGGAAAGACAGGCTGACTTTATCGACTGCGTTGCGTGGAGGCAGACTGCTGAATTTATCAGCCGCTATTTCCACAAAGGCTCAATGATTGCAGTTGAGGGTTCAATCCAGACAAGAAATTATACCGATAAGAACGGTAACAACAGAAAAGCAGTTGAAGTCGTTGCTAACAACGTATCTTTCTGCGGCTCGAAGGCTGAAACAGGCAGCACTTCTGCTCCGTCACAGGAACAGTATAATCAGCCTGCGCCAAGTTACTCAAGCGCAGAAAGCAGTGATTTTGAAGAAATCATTGATGATGACGACGACCTTCCATTCTAATTGTAAAGGAGAATAACTATGGCATACAACAAAGGTCCGAGAAAAGGACGCAGAAAGGTTTGTCAGTTTTGCGTAGATAAGGTTGAATGCATTGATTACAAAGATGTTGCAAAACTCAGAAAGTTCACATCTGAAAGAGCAAAAATTCTTCCTCGCCGTGTAACAGGCACTTGCGCAAAGCACCAGAGAGAGCTCACAACAGCAATCAAGAGAGCTCGTCACCTGGCACTTATGCCTTACATTTCTGACTAATTATCAGCAAAATAAGCCGCTGCAGTTGATGACTGCGGCGGTTTTTTCTTGACAGTGTTTTTTTGCTTTAGTATAATATAATAAGCGGCAGTTTTTACGTTTTTCGCAAAAGCGCCGCAAATGAAGTATAGTTTATTGTATAGTGAAACGGGGAGTGATTATGGACAAATATGCCGAATACATAAACTCCGCTTTGCCTGAAAAAGGCAACGACGCAGTTTTGTACAAGTTCAAGAAGAAAACTTACGACAAAATGATTGAGCGCAAAAGCGAGGTTTCCGCAAGAGGTATTCACAACGAGCAGGTTATCGACGATTTGGTTATGAGCGAGCACGCTGATTTAGCAAAGGAATACAGCGACTACAGCGCAAAGCAGACTGCCAAAGCCAAAGCAAAAAGGAACACCGTCCTTACTATTGTAGGCTCGGCTATTTACCTTATCGCAGTTGTTGTATTCTACCTTGTCGCAAGTTTTACAACGCACGACTGGGGCTCGACATGGGTGATTATCGTGGACGGCATTCTCCTCTGGATATGCTACCTGCTGTTCTCCGGCGTAAAGCGCATAACCGAAATGCGCAAAATCTTCCATATTTTCGCCCGGATGCTTCTTGCGCTGATGAATATGATACTCGCCGTGGCAGTTTTCCTTTACGTAGTTGCAATCGCGGACATTCCGAAATCGTGGATTATAATTATCTTCGGGCTCGTTTATGTGTTCGTTTGCGACGGCGCATATGCTGTTATCGCAAAGCACCGCCTTGCAATACTCAACTGCCTGCTCTATGTGCCGATAGTTGCAACATTCCTGTTTATCATATTCGGCGCGCTCGGCGTTATGCCGTGGAGCATCGCGTGGATTCTCATTCCGCTTTCGCTGATTGTGGATTTGATTGTAATTCTGATTGCAATTGCTAAAAATAAGCAAAACAAACTGGAGGTGGCTGACGTATGGGACGAAAACTAAATGCAGAGCTCTGGGATAAAATGCATTATCTGTTCCGCGATTTCAACGACAGAATGGTGCACGTCCAGCTTGATTACGATTTTGAGATAAATATTGAAGCACTGAAAACCGTGCTGTTTTGCTTTTTTGAAAAAGCGCCTGTGCTTCACTCCTCCTTTTACGACAACAAGGTACACCCCTACTGGAAGGTGGAGGACTACCACATTAACGACGTGCTGACCGTTAAAGAGGTCAGCGAGGACGACCTTGCGCAGGAGGTCAACGACTTTCTTGTGCAGTACATACCGCCCGAAAATCACGTTCAGATGAAGGTTGCAGTCTTTAACCACGGCGGCAAATCGACGCTCTGCCTTGTCGAAAACCATATGTGTATGGACGGCGGCGACCTCAAATACTTCCTTAAAGCGCTGTGCAAAAACTACAACCGCTTTGTTGAGGAGGGCGTAACTCCGCTCGAGGTCAAGACGGGTACGCGCTCTTACGAGGCTGTGTACGAGGACTTTACAATTACGGAGCGCAGGGCTGCGAAAAGGCTGTACAAAAACATCAACACAAGGGATAAGCACGGCTTTCCGCTTACGCCCGACAATATTGCAGACGCTTCGTTTATCGCGAAGAGAAAGCTGTCTGCCGAGAAGTTTGAGCAAATCAGAGCCGCCGGCAAAAAGCGGGGCGCAACGATTAACGATATGCTCCTCACCGCTTACTTCTACAGTCTTTACGAGCTCGCGCAGTTCAATCCCGACGACAGCATTTCCATCTCATGCGCTATCGACCTGCGCCGTCACATCAAGGACAGCGACGACACGGGAATGACGAACCAGACCGCATGGATGCAGACGAGAGTTCCGCGCAGAGGTAAGGATATTTTTGAAACGCTCGACTATGTAATAAAGTCGTCAAACGATTTTAAAAATGACAGATTTATGGGTCTGCACGGTTTGCCGCTGCTCTCCCTCGGCTACAAAATTCTGCCGCACGCCGCAAGTGAGGAAATCATCAAAATCGGCTACGCAAATCCCCTGCTTGCAATGAGCAACATCGGCATACTTGAAACCGACAAACTCGCGCTTGAGGGGCACGAGCCGTACGACGGATTCTTAAGCGGCGCTGTCAAGTACAAGCCTTATGTGCTGCTTTCGGTTACATCTATGCGCAAGGAACTTACGCTGTCTATGTGCGTAAGGGGCAACGAGCAGGACAAGATTATTGTAAACAATTTCTTTGACCTTATCGAAAATTCAATCGAACTGCTGCTTCAGTAAGCAAATCAGTACAAAAAAGCCACGCCGGCGGTATCCGACGTGGCTTTAAACTTTGAACTTTAAACCTTAAACAATTCTTCTTTTTCTGTTAATTACGATAAAGATTATAAATACCGCTGCAACCGAAGCAAGCGTTAATGCCGAAATCGCTGCATAATCCTGATTGCCCGTGACGGGTGAAGTTTTTCCGCTGTTCTTTCCGCTTGATTCAGAGCCGTTTCCGCCCGACTTTTCACCTGACACTTCAACGAGTGCGTACGGGCTGAAGTGGTTTGTCCAGAACCCCAGATAATCTGTTCCGTCAATGGTAATTATGCTTTCTTCAAAATCAATATCGTCGCCGTCCGTAATCAGAACTGCTTCCAAATCCCTTTTATCCCAACCGTCGGGAATCTGGAGCAGAATCCTGACTCTTCCGGATATCTGCCCGCTGATTTGTTTACCGTCTGATTTGAATAACTCTATATCAAAAAACGCAAGATTACGAGCAACGTCGCTGTTATCCATTTGCCCAAGAAGCTCGTTGTGCCTTGCAGAGCCGGGGGTTACCGCTTTGCTGCTTAACTGTGTTCCGTCGGGCAAAACCTTGTACGGGTCCTGTAATATTACTTTTAACTTTTTACCTTCAACGTCAACTGTATTAGCATCCGAACTGATTTTCTGTTCCTCAACCTTTTGGCAGGTATTGCACTCATATTCAGCGGAGGTTGCGCCGATTGTTTCAGGCATTACCGTCCAGCTATGTCTGCCCGGTTTGTACGTTTTATACGCACTGCCGCACGCGGCACAATTTGCATTTCCTTCGCAGTCGGCATTGCCGCCGTAGTGCGCTTCGGCGTATTCGCATATTTTGCATTTATGCTGCTTGGGATTGCCTGCGTCGGGCTGCCACGTGTGCCGCTCTTTGGCTGAGCATTCGGTGCATTTATGCTCTGCATAGTTCTTATCATTAATAACCCAGTTGTGTGCTTCGGCTTTATTGCAACGGGAGCATTTATGCTGCGCGGCGTTACTGCTGTCTTTTCCCCAGTTGTGTACATAGGTGAAGGTGCCGCCGGATGTTTCGGTTACGTCAGAGCCGCCGCCCCCTTCATCGCCGTTACCTAATGAAACATATTCAATCCTGAAACTGTCTCCAAAGGTAACGATACCGGTATCCCGGAATAAACCTTTATTGAAATTGCACGGAATGGTTATTGAACTTAACTTTTCGCAATCAACAAATGCGCTCATACCGATAGAAACCAATCCCGTACATTCCGACATATCAAGAGATTTAAGAGATGTGCAACTGCCGAAAGCACTGTTGGTCAGCGCTGTTACGCTATAAGTTTTACCGTCGTGCTTAACCGTACCCGGAACTTTTATTTCGGTAATAGTTTCGGGGTCAAGATTTTCATTGAACGCCGCCATTACGGTGCAGTCCCCGCTTCCGCTTTCCTCTGAGGTAACTAAAAACATAAGGCTGCCTTGCTCAAAAAAGTCGTCAACCGCCGCCATCGCCGTAAAAGGCACGCTCATTATTATCAGCAGTACCGCTAACAGAGATGAGAGTAACGCTTTGATGGGTTTTGCCGTGACTTTTGAATAAACCATAATTCACTCCTCCTGATTAATTTTGATTTCAACACAATTATATCTTAATTCGGATTTAAAATCAACAATAATAATTTCTTCCGTTTTTTACAAAAATTCTCATTTTCTCTTTTACATATGTTCCTTATTTATGTGCAAAATATAACAGTAACAATTATGAAATCAAAGGGTGAGAAATATGAAAGCAACCGGAATTGTAAGAAGAATCGACGACCTCGGCAGGATTGTAATACCAAAGGAAATCCGCAGGTCGTTCAGAATAAAGGAGGGTGACCCGTTGGAGATTTATACTGACGCGGAGGGCGAGGTTATTTTTAAAAAGTATTCGCCGATTGGCGAGTTGTCAAACTTTGCAGGTCAGTACGCCGAGGTGCTGCACAAAAGCGGCGGTCTGCCGATTGCAATTATGGATAACGACCACGTTATTGCCTGCTCAGGAATCAGCAAGCGCGAAGTGCTTGAAAGGCGCGTTACAAAAAACATTGAAGATTTAATGGAACAGCGCCAGGTGCATATTAAAACCGACAAGGTGCCGGGCATTAACGCTATTGAAGGCTATGACCGCCAGGCAGACGTTGTGTATCCTATCATCTACGGCGGCGATGTGAGCGGAGCCATTGCCCTGCTTGAGGACGAAAAGCACGAACTTCCGAGCGAGACTGATATCAAACTCGTACAGGTTGCGGCGGCTTTTTTGGGCAAACAGATGGAGTGAACTTTTGTGCAGTTTGTACAAAATTTACTTGAAACTTTTGTGTAATATAGATAAGTGGTAAAAATCCGCAAAAAACACTTGCATTTTTAAAATTGCGGTGTATAATGTGAAACAAGTTGAGGGAAGAACGAGCGATAATCAACTGGCTCACCCTCATTTACATATAACAACAACGGCTGCACGGCAGCCTGAAAATATAACTACAACGCCCGAAAAACGGGCTTACAATATAGCTTTTTAGATTTTTTACATAAATTTTACTCCACAAACAAAGAGGGCACGGTGTTAACCGTGCTTTCTTTGTTTTTATTATTAATCTAAAGTGAATGGCGTTACCGTGTTTTCAAACGCGCTGACGGCGTAAATTGTGTCGCCGATATACACAAGGCGGTCGGTTGTTGTGCCTGTGGATTTTTCGCCAATAATCTTTATTTTGCCGTTTTGCTCGGTGAATATAACTGCTCCGCCCTCGCTGTACCAGGTGTCGCTCTCGTCCATTGATTCCCAGGACATAGGGATAGCAAGATAGTTTTCGGTGCTGTTTTGCAGTATCGCCTTGTGGGTGCTTTGCGCAGCGCTGGTGCAGTTTTTGTACACCTTTTCATCAAGGACTTTTGGATTGTTTTTGTCGCTGATGTCAAAGAGCGCAAGTTTTACGCCGTTTCGCGCTTCGCCCCACTCGGTGTCCTCGGTAGCGTGACCTATGCCCATAAGTTTATCCTTGCCGATTGGCACAAGGTTGGTTGAAAAGCCGCTGATTTTGACCTCGCCTGTGATTTGCGGATTTTTCGGATTGCTGAGGTCAATGCAGAACAGCGGGTCAGTCGTTTCATAAGTGATTACATACGCCATATCGCCGATGTACCGCACCGCCTCGATATGCTCGTTTTTTGCGTAGCCGCCTGCCGAGCCTACAGTTTTGAGGTTTGAGTCGAGGACAAAGAGTTTGTTAATCTCCTCGCCGACGCTGTTATTTGCAGTAGTTGCAACGCGCAGGTAGCCGTCTTTTTCGTCAAACGCCCACTGATTGAGCACCCTGCCGTTTACGCTGCCTGTCGCCTGCTCGTCAATTTTAACGCCGTCAAGGGCGTACTTGATAATCTGTGTTTTGAGCCTGCCCCTGCGGTAATCGTTACAAGCGATAAAAAGGTGTTCGGTGTTGCAGTAAACGTTCTCTGCGCCGCCCATAACTGCCTTTGTTTTTGTTTTGCGGTGCTTGCCGCTGTTTGTATCAACCGCGCCGACAATGACGTATTCAGGGCGCTGACAGCACTCAAAAGCACAAATATCGGTTGCGGGGATTTTTTTGTAGTTGCCGTTTTCATTAGTGCAAAACGGCACAAATTTTTTTGTGTTAAAATAAGTTGTTGAAATCAGGTAAACGCAGCCGCCCGACATACGCGATGTGCTGTATCTTCCGCTTTGTTCATAAGTGTCGGTGACTTTTATCTCCTTTTTATCAGCGATATTGAGGGTCATAACAAACGCCTTTTCATTCTTTTCGGAATAAGTGTCGCCGACAACGTAGATACAGTCGCCGTCAAGGTACATTTCGGCAAAATTGTCGTCCTCTGAATCAAAGAACTTTCTGCTGACCTGCTTAGCCTTGCCGTTTTTTGCAGAATAAACGGCAACAGAGTTATCCGTCTGGTCAAGGACGTAAATATACTTGCCGTCAGTCTTGACGATATCAGCCTCGTCAACGCCGTCAACCTGCTTGTACGTTTCGCTGTGCGAATCAACTTCAACTTCGCCTGATTTTTCCGTTTCATAATCAACGGCGGACTCACTTTTTTCATACAGAGATTTAACTCCGAAATGTCCGAGAACACCGTCCGCTTCATTGCTGTCGGGCTCCATTTTTTCAGAAAACGCTTTGAGTTCGTCATAATTTGTAAAACGGATTATGCCGCTTTCAGCCTGCGACTGAAAATTCTTTTGAGTCTTCTGTTCCCTGATAACGTTTGCTGTGGCAAAAGTGCCGACAACTATCGCAATGCACGCCGCAACAGATATCACAGGCTTTAGTATGCGTTTTTTGCCCTTATTTAATTTAATCATATCGCCCGCCTTTGTCCCCTGTTCAAGGCGTGATTTTATATTATTTTCATTCAAAGATTCGGGTGCGGTGACATTTTCACCCTCGAATTGTGATGTGATAAAATCCTTGTCGTTCATAGTAATCACTCCAAAAAATCTCTCATTTTCTTAAGGCTGCGTGACAGTTTTGAGCGCACAGCGCCCGAAGTCATATCGACTATTTTGCCGATTTCCTTGCTTGAAAAACCTGCCACAACGGACAAAAGGACAATCTCCTTTTCGTCGTCTTTGAGCATATCAAGCGCATTTTGCAGTTCTGTTTTTTGCAGGGTGCGCTCGGCAGAACCGTCGGGCAGTTGCTGCGCAACATCGTCGATATTACTGTTATTTCGCGCGAGAGCCTGACGTTTTATTTGTGCATTCACCGTGCAGTA
Source organism: uncultured Eubacteriales bacterium (assembly GCA_900321905.1). Taxonomy (GTDB): domain Bacteria; phylum Bacillota; class Clostridia; order Oscillospirales; family Acutalibacteraceae; genus Eubacterium_R. The sequence continues at coordinate 485 of ONXZ01000013.1, read as the reverse complement.
AAGCACGCGGAAAATCCACGCGGCAAACGCCTGCTGCTTTTTGAGCGAGCCAATCTGAATAAACGCTGACACCACGCAGTCCTGCACGGCGTCCTCGGCGTCTGATTCGTTTTGCAGGCGGTAAAACGCATAGCGGTACAGTCTGTCTTTATACAGACCGTAAAGCGCGGAAAATGCGTCTTTGTCGCCCGATTTAGCACGGATAACAAGTTCCTTTTCGTCCACTGCGTCACTTCCTTTTTGCCTGAGCGTCAGATATTGAAAGACCTTTCATATATTAAGTATAAAATAAAAGCCAAAGTGTTGCAACAAAAATAAAAAAATAAATCACCGCAGGTCGCCCCACGGTGATTATTGCTTTATTCAACTGATTTTGCAGGGATGAAGTTGTCTGCTTCTTTTTCGTAGGTAATAGTTACCGTATCGCCTTTTTCAAGCAGGATAACGTTCATAGCGTCTGCGGCTTTGATGTAGTAATACTTGCC
>ONXZ01000034.1:9664-18286 GCA_900321905.1 uncultured Eubacteriales bacterium | reverse complement strand
AAACCTTTAAGAAAACTGAATAAAAAACCGCCAGTCCAATTTCGTATTGAACTGGCAGCTTAATTCTTTTTTTGTGTCTACTAACTATTGACTAGGTCAATTTTTATCACTCGCTTTTTAGTTTCCAGATTCCAGTTTCCAGATACCAGATTCCAGTTTCCGGCTTGCTGTTACTCGCTGCGCTCGGACAATAATGACAGGTGCGGACAAAGTCCGCCCTACAACCTGGATACTGGTTTCTGGATTCTGGATACTGAAACAGGCGCAAGCCTGTTTCTTGTCGAAATTGCCCTAAAATCAGTGGTGCTAAATGTCGTTTATTGTCAGCGAAATAGAAAAAGATTAAAAAACGGTGTCAATCTCAAAAAAATGTTGAAATTAGTCTTACTTTATTTTATTATATAGGCGTATTCTAAAATCGGTGGTGATACTATGGAACTCCTCAAGCAGAAGATATTGAACGAGGGTGAAGTTTACGAAGGCAATATTCTCAAAGTAGACTGTTTCCTGAACCATCAGATAGATTGCGCCTTTATGCGCGAAATCGGCAAAGAATTTCATAGGTTATATAAAGACGAGGGCATTAACAAGGTTTTAACTATTGAGGCAAGCGGTATCGCAATCGGCACTGTTGTGGCTCAGGAACTTGACTGCCCTCTTGTTTTTGCTAAAAAAACAAAAACAAAAAATATTGCCGGCGATGTTTATACAACTCCCGTTGAGTCGTTCACTCACGGCACAACCTATAATATTATGGTCAGCAAGCGCTTCCTCGGCGAGGGCGACAGAGTGCTGATTGTTGACGATTTTCTTGCTATCGGCAATGCGCTCAAGGGTCTTATCAAACTCGTTAAGGACAGCGGCGCGGAACTTGTGGGTTGCGGCACTGTTATTGAAAAGGGCTACCAGCACGGCGGCGACGCTCTGCGCGAACAGGGTATCAGGGTTGAAAGCCTTGCGATAGTCGAGTCAATGAATCACGAAACGGGCGAAGTGGTTTTCAGAGACGACGAATGATTAATTATAACCGCGTAAGCGTTATAATACACAAACCAATAAATAATTTTTGGAGGGAAAACGTATGAAAAACTCAAAGAAAATTGTTGCTGCTCTCGTTGCAGTCATTCTTGCAGTAGTCGGCGTATTCGCTGCTTGCTCAAAGTCTGCTGACAACGGCGGTGACACAGAAAAGAAAGAGGACTCAAGTGTTAAAATGGGCTTCATCTTCCTTCATGATGAAAACTCAACTTATGACCTCAACTTCATCAACGCAGCAAAAGAAGCATGCGAAAAAGCAGGCGTAGAGTATGTTCTCAAGACAAACGTTCCTGAGGGCAACGAATGCTACGAAGCAGCAGCCGACCTTGTTGACCAGGGTTGCAACGTTGTATTTGCAGACTCATTTGGCCACGAGGACTATATGATTAAGGCAGCAAAAGAGTTTACAGACGTTGAGTTCTGCCACGCTACAGGCACAAAGGCTCACACTGAAAAACTTGCCAACTATCACAACGCTTTCGCTTCAATCTACGAGGGCAGATATCTTGCAGGTGTTGCTGCAGGTCTCAAGCTCAACGAGATTAAGGCTGCAGGCAAGCTTAAGGGCGACGTTCCGAAGATGGGTTATGTTGGTGCTTTCACTTATGCAGAGGTTATCAGCGGTTACACTGCATTCTATCTTGGTGCAAAGAGCGTTTGCCCTGACGTTGTTATGGACGTTCAGTTCACAGGTTCATGGTATGATGAAACTGCTGAGAAGGAAGCCGCACAGGCTCTCATCAATGCAGGCGCAGACCTCATTTCACAGCACGCTGACTCAATGGGCGCACCTACCGCTTGTGAAAACGCAGGTATTCCTGACGTTTCATACAACGGTTCAACTGTTAAGGCTTGCCCTAACACATTTATCGTATCTTCAAGAATCAACTGGGCTCCTTACTTTGAGCACATCATTGATTGCGTACAGAACAATAAAGAGATTGAGGCTGACTGGACAGGCACAATTCAGACAGGTTCTGTTGAACTTACAGAAGTTAACGAAAAGGCTGCCGCTAAAGATACTCAGGCTAAACTTGACGAGGTTAAGAAAGGTCTTGAGGACGGCTCAATCAAAGTATTTGATACAAAGAACTTCACTGTAACAGTTGACGCTAAAAAGCAACTCAACGCAAAGGCTACCGTTGACAAGAACGGTGTTCTCACAGGTTATCAGGCTGACGTTGACACTGATGAGGCGTTTGCAGGTGACACAGAGGTTGTTAAGGACGGCGCATTCAGCGAGTCTGAATTCAGATCAGCGCCTTACTTCGATATCAACATCGATGGTATCACACTTCTTAACACAAAGTTCTAACAATTATACAATCTCATAAAATGGCCGTGGCTGCGTTTTGCAGTCACGGCTGTAATCACTATTATGTGCGTTTACCATTTTATCCGCGGAGGAGAATATGAGCGAAAAAATTGCACTCGAATTAAAAGGCATTACCAAGGCTTTCGGCACAAAGGTAGTTGCTAACAAAAACGTTGACTTAAAAGTATATAAGGGCGAAATTCTGTCGATTCTCGGTGAAAACGGCAGCGGTAAAACTACCCTTATGAATATGGTGTCGGGTATCTATTTCCCCGATGAAGGTAAGATTTATGTAGACGGTAAGGAAGCCGTAATCGCTTCCCCCAAAGATGCGTTTAAGTATCGCATCGGTATGATTCACCAGCACTTCAAGTTGGTTGACATCTTTTCTGCCGCAGAAAATATTGTGCTTGGCATTGAGGACGGCAAAAAATTCAATATGAAAAAAGCCAAGCAGGACATTAAAAAAATCACCGACCAGTACGGTTTTGTGATTGACCTTGACAAAAAAGTTTACGAAATGTCTGTATCTGAAAAACAGACAGTTGAGATTATCAAGGTGCTTTACAGAGGTGCGGACATTCTTATTCTTGACGAGCCTACCGCTGTACTTACACCGCAGGAAACAAGCAAATTATTTGACGTGCTTCGCAATATGAAAGCGGACGACAAGTCAATTATCATAATAACTCACAAACTGCACGAAGTGCTTGCAATTTCCGACAGAGTTGCTACTCTGCGTAAGGGCGAAAACGTTGGCACAGTGCTGACAAAGGACGCAACCGAGGCTTCGCTTACAGAGATGATGGTGGGCGAAAAGGTTGACCTTAACATTGAACGCAAAGACCCTAAAGACCCTGAACCGCGCCTGGTGGTTAAAAGGCTTAATGTCAAAAACCGCGACGGCTCAAACGCGCTCACGGACATCAGTTTCACCGTTCACAGCGGCGAAATTCTGGGTATCGCAGGTATTTCAGGCTCAGGACAGAAAGAACTGCTTGAATCAATCGCAGGCTTGCAGAAGTGTGAAAAAGGCTCAAGTATCCTTTTCACCGACCACGACGAAGTTGAACAGCAGCTTGTCGGCAAATCACCGCGTGAAATCCGCAGGCTCGGCGTTGCAATGTCGTTCGTACCTGAGGACAGACTCGGTATGGGTCTTGTCGGCAATATGGACATCACCGACAATATGATGCTGCGTTCTTACAAAAACAACAAGGGCGAGTTCCTTGACAGAAAAAAGCCGAAGAAACTTGCCGAAGATATTATTGAAGAACTTGAGGTCGTAACCCCAAGCACCAGCACACCTGTTCGTCGTCTGTCGGGCGGTAACGTGCAAAAGGTGCTTGTCGGCAGGGAAATTGCGCTTGAGCCGCGTGTGCTTATGGTTGCATATCCCGTGCGCGGTCTTGACATCAACTCATCTTATATGATTTATAACCTCCTCAACAAGCAGAAGGAGGAGGGTGTTTCGATTATCTTTGTAGGCGAGGACCTTGACGTGCTTATTGCCCTTTGCGACCGCATTATGGTTATCAACTCGGGCAACATCACAGGCATTGTTGACGGCAAAACCGCAAAGAAAGAGGAACTCGGTCTGCTTATGACCAAGAGCATTGACGGAAAGGGGGGCGCTGAAAATGAGCAGTAAAACAAACGCAAAAAAGCGTGAGCCGCTGTTTCACATAGCAAAGCGCGAGGGTATGCCAAAACTCAACGCAACTCTCATTCGCCTTGGCGCAGTTGTTGCGGCGCTGATAGTATGCGCTATCGTAACTATGGCGCTCTCAGGCGAAAACCCGATTAGTGTATACGCCACAATGCTTGACGGTGCGTTTGGCACGTCAAGACGTATATGGAACTTACTTCAGGAACTTGCAATGCTGCTTTGCGTTTCGCTTGCGGTTACCCCTGCGTTTAAAATGCGATTCTGGAACATCGGCGCAGAAGGTCAGGTGCTTATCGGCGGACTTGCTTCGGCGGCGTGTATGATACTTTTCGGAAGTTCGCTTCCAAACGGCGTGCTTATCATCACAATGATTATCGCAAGTATCCTTGCCGGTGCAATCTGGGCGCTCATCCCGGCCGTTTTCAAGGCAACTCTTGATACTAACGAAACGCTGTTTACCCTTATGATGAACTATGTCGGTATTCAACTTGTTGCGTATTTCTCCCGTGTGTGGGAAAACCCGAAAGGCTCAGGCTCAATCGGCGTTATCAATCCGTCAACACAGGCGGGTTGGCTCCCTGTAATCGCAAACCAAAAATATCTGTTTAACATTCTTGTAGTGCTTGCTCTGACAATATTTATGTATGTTTATCTCAGGTTCAGCAAGCACGGATATGAAATCTCCGTTGTGGGCGAGTCGCAAAATACTGCCCGCTACATCGGTCTTAACGTTAAAAAAGTTATCATCAGAACTATGCTCCTGTCAGGCGCAATGTGCGGCGTTGCAGGTTTCCTGCTTGTCAGTGGCACAAGCCAGACAATCAACACAGATACCGCAGGTGGCAGAGGTTTCACCGCTATTATGGTATCATGGCTTGCAAAGTTCGACCCGATTGTAATGATTCTTACATCATTCCTGCTTGCATTTTTGCAACTCGGTTCAAAGCAGATTTCAACAGACTTCGGTCTTGACGAATCGTTCTCCGAGATTCTTACAGGTATCATCCTGTTCTTTATCATCGGCTGCGAATTCTTTGTAAACTACGAAATCAAGTTTAATAAGCACGGCAAGGAGGGCGAATAATATGGCATTTTTTAGCACATTAGTATCACTGTTCCCCCGTGCAGTTATGCAGGGCATTCCGATTCTCTACGGCGCAACAGGCGAAATTATGACTGAGAAGTCGGGTAACCTCAACCTCGGTATCCCCGGTATTATGTACATTGGCGGTATGAGCGGCGTTATCGGCGCGTTCATCTATGAGAGCAAAATCCCTGCCGACCAGCCGCTTAACGGTTTTCTTGCAATTATCATTCCGCTTTTATGCACAATAATCGGCTCGCTTATCGCAGGTTTGATTTACTGCTTCCTCACCGTTACGCTGCGTGCAAACCAAAACGTTACAGGTCTTGCGCTCACTACTTTTGGCGTAGGTTTCGGCAACTTCTTCGGCGGTCAACTTATCAAACTTGTCAAGGCTGACGTGCCGTCCGTAATTCTTACAAGAACAAGCGCGTTTTATTCCGCAAAACTACCGTTTGCAGCAAACCTCGGCTGGTTTGGCAAGATGTTTTTGTCTTACGGTTTCCTCGCCTATGTTGCAATTATTATCGCGATTATCTGCGGTTTCTTCCTTAACAGGACAAGGGGCGGTCTGCACCTTCGCGCAGTCGGCGAAAACCCTGCAACTGCGGACGCGGCAGGTATCAGCGTTACAAAATCAAAGTACCTTGCAACCTGCATTGGTTCTGTAATCGCAGGTCTTGGCGGACTTTACTATGTAATGGATTACGCTAACGGCGTTTGGTCAAACGACGGTTTTGGCGACCGTGGCTGGCTTGCAATCGCGCTCGTTATCTTCGCAATCTGGCGTCCGAACCTCGGTATTTTCGCATCAATTTTGTTTGGCGGACTTTACATCGTTTATCTGTTTGTACCCGGCACAACTCTGCGCCAACTCGAACTGTTTAAAATGTTGCCGTATATCGTAACAATCATCGTGCTTGTTGCGGTTTCAGCACGTAAGAAAAAGGAAAATCAGCCGCCTGCATCACTCGGACTGTCTTACTTCCGCGAGGAGAGATAATATATGAAATCACTTAATAACGACATCAGCGAGGTACTTGTATCTGAGGCTGATTTAAGAGAAATTAACGCCCGTCTCGGCGCACAGATTACAAAGGATTTTAAGGACAAAAACCTGCTTGTTGTGGGTATTCTCAAAGGCTCAATCTACTTTATGACTGACCTTTCAAGGCATATTGACCTGCCGCTTAAAATCGACTTTCTCGCAGTGTCAAGTTACGGCAGCAACACACGCTCGTCGGGCTCAGTCAGGATTATCAAGGATATAGACATTGACCTTGAAGGCTACGACGTGCTGCTGATTGAGGATATTCTCGACTCGGGTAGAACGCTCAACTATGTGCGCAAAATGCTTGAAGCACGCAATGCAAATTCAATTTCAATTTGCACCCTGCTTGACAAGCCTGCACGCCGCGTGGTTGACCTCACGCCTGATTATGTCGGCTGCGACGTGCCTGACGAATTTGTTGTCGGCTACGGTCTTGACTACGACCAGAAGTATAGAAATCTGCCATATATCGGCTCGCTGAAAAGGGAGATTTATGAGTAAAAAATTTCGCTTATCACGCGAAGCGGCGTACATTTGGGCAACAATAGTTCTGCCGCTTGCAATTGCAATGATGGCTAAAGCAAACCTCGGTCTGTCAATGATTGCTGCGCCGACATATATCGTCAGCGAAAAGGTGAGTTTTTTGTCATACGGTCAGGCGGAATACATATTCCAGGCAATTATACTGCTGCTTATGTCAGCGGTGGTTGGCAAGTTCAGGCTGATTTATCTGTCGTCGTTTGCTACCGCGCTGATTTACGGCACGGTGCTTGACGGATTTGTTTACCTGCTCAGTCCTTTAGACGTTACGCGGCTGTGGCTGAGGATTGTGTTCTTTATCATCGGTATGGTGCTGACGGCTCTCGGCGTAGCGCTTTACATCAAAACGTATCTTCCGCCCTGTGCATACGATTATTTTGTGCGCACCGTAGTTCAGGAAAAGCACACCGACCTTCGCAAAACAAAACTCACTAACGACGGCGTTTACCTCGTTTTGAGCGTTGTTCTCACGCTGACTTTGTTTCACAAGTTTGTGGGCATAACGTGGGGTACGCTTGTCATCACGCTGTGCAACGGTCACATAATCGCGTTTTTTGATAAGCAGATGGAAAAACATATTGAGTTTTACAACCGCTTTCCCAAACTTGCAAAATATTTTTAACATAAAAACGGCTGCTGTTCGCAAAGAACAGCAGCCGTAAACTTTTGCTGAATTATTTGTTCCAGTCGTTAATCTGACCCCTGAGCCAGTCGCACCACGCGTCAACACCCTCGCCCGTCTTTGCGGAAATAAAGAATATTTCAGCCTTAGGGTTGAGTTTTTTGATACGCTCAATAACTGCGTCGTCGTCAAAGTCAAACACGGATTTTGTGTCGATTTTATTGATGATAACCGCGTCACAGATTGAAAACATAAGCGGGTATTTCAGAGGCTTGTCGTCGCCCTCAGGCACGGACAAAATCATGGCGTTTTTGCTTGCACCCGTGTCAAATTCAGCAGGGCAAACGAGGTTGCCGACATTTTCAAGCACGATAAAATCAAATGCGTCTGCGTCAATGTTATCAAGTCCCTGCTTTGTCATACCTGCGTCAAGGTGGCACATACCGCCTGTGTGCAACTGGATTGACTGCACGCCTGTGTCCGCAATGGTTTTGGCGTCAACATCGCTGTCTATATCCGCCTCCATAACACCCATTTTGTACTCGTCTTTCAGGCGGGCAATCGTCTGCTTGAGCGTTGTGGTTTTGCCGCTGCCCGGCGATGACATCAGGTTGAGAAGGAACGTTTTGTCCTTTTTGAGTTCGTCGCGAAGTTTGTCTGCCTCGCGGTCGTTGTTTTCAAAAACTGATTTTTTAATTTCAATAACTTTAAAATCTGCCATAGTGTTCTCCTGTTAAAATATATTCAACCTGCCGTCAGACAAGTTCAATTTCCGTCGCTATTGAAAAATGGTCGCTCGGGTACACGCCGTCGTACGTTTTATCAATTATTTTGTAATCGTTTACCTTGATTCCCGTTTTTGAAATCATAAAGTAGTTGATGTTTTCACGCTCAAGCTGCTTGCCGAAGCCCTGATAAGTGCAGCCTTTCTGCGTGTTTGCGGTCTGATATTTAGCGTCAAGGAACATATCTGTTGCCGCCTTGTAGGTGGAGCTGCTCTCGTCGGCGTTGAAGTCGCCCATAATTATGCTCGGCAGCTCGCCGAACTGTTTTATTTTGTCAAGCACAACCTTGATTCCGTTAATGCGCGCCTCGTCGCTGACATGGTCAAGGTGAGTGTTGAAAACAACCAGCTCCTTGCCGGTGCTTTTGTCGGCAAGTATCACATATGAGCATATGCGGTAGCAGGCGGAACCCCAGTCCTTGCTCATTTTGTCGGGTGTTTTGCTCAGCCAAAACGAGCCTTTGTTCCTGAGGACAAACCTGTCTTTGTTATAAAACACGGGGCAACCCTCCGACAGTT
>ONXZ01000034.1:0-9655 GCA_900321905.1 uncultured Eubacteriales bacterium | reverse complement strand
CTGTTGTCGCGATATTTCTGAACATTGTCATATCCCCTGAGCGCACGCGTAAGATATTTGTAGTGCATGCGCGTGACCTCCTGAAAACCGATTATATCAGGTTGCACGGAAGCGATGTTTTTAACAATCAAATCGGCACGGTAAAACCAGCTTTTTTTGCCGATGTCAGTCGGACTCCAAGTGCGCACGTTTGCGCTCATAACGTTAATGATTTTGCCTGCTTTCACCTGCGAAATGTCAAAGGTTTCACTGCTCTTTCGGTACTGCGGATAGTAGCAGAAATCAGCCGCTCCGACTGCCAGAACAACAATGAACACAGCGCATACAACGCCTGCGACAGCTTTTTTGAGCCGCCCTGTTTTTTTATCCTTTTTCATAATATTAACCTCAAAGTAAATTATATTACACTTTTTGCAAATGTACAAGTCTATTTTGTTGATTTTACATATAAAGTGCCGTTAATTTGAAAAATTAGTTACTATTAAACACAAAATAATCAATCGTTGTTGAAAAGTGCAACAGTATGTGGTAGAATTACTGTGGCGTAAAATAATATATTAAATTTAGGCATACGGTTAGGTTTGTATGAGTAATAAGAAAAGAAAAATCACACCAAAACAAATAATATCGCTTATCCTTGCAGGCGTAGTCTGCTTTATGGTTGTGCGCTTTTTAACGGTTATAATTCCCGAGGACGCGCAGACCGTTGACACAGCAAAGGGCGTTCAGTACCTTGAAACTATGGAAAGCGCCGACGGCGACAAAACCCTTGACGAAGTCAGAGCCGTGCAGAAAAAATACAGCGAAAAAACAAGCAAAGCGCAATCCAGGCAGTTGTATAAAAACAAAAACTTCAAAGCGCTGTTTAAAGATAAACTCATAGTCGGCGACAGTATTACCGAGGCGATTAGCGAGTACAACGTGCTTGATGATGACGAGGTTATCTCAAAAATCGGTGCAAACGCAAGTTATATCGGTGAAAAGATGGGCGACATCGTTAAGGCAAAACCGCAGGTTATTATACTTCATTTCGGTCTTAACACTATGGGCAGTAAAGCGCAGGCTCAGCCGTTTATTAACGAGTATGAAAAGCAGATTAAAGTTTTGCAGAAAAAACTGCCTAAAACAAAGATTTACGTTGACAGTATTCTTCCCGTAAGCAAGGGCGCAATTAAACAAATCCCGGAATATAAAAACATCGGCTACTACAACACAAAACTCAAGGCGATGGCGGCAAAACTCAAGGTCGGCTACATAGACCACACCGACTTGTGGAAGTCGTACAAAACCAACTACTACGACCTGGACGGTATCCACCCCGTTATGGTGTATTACACTGAGCAGTATCTGCCGACTATTCTTGAAAAGGTAGGTGGCTGATTTGAGTAAAACAAAGAAAAAGCCGGACAAATTTACCACTTTGGAAATCATATGCGTTGCGGCGCTTGCGGTGTTTATTATCGTTTTGCTCGTCGTTAACTCAGGCGGCACAACCAAAACCGTTGAGGAGGTTGCCGCTCCTGTTACCAAGGTTATGGATGTGTCCAAAATGACAAAAAAGACCCCTGCCGTTGCAGGCACGGTGTTTGAGTTTGACCGCGCCAAGGCAGAGGGAATTGTGTACTACGACAACGACAATGTTATGAACGTGTCGGAACTGCTGATTGTCAAACTTCACGACGAGGCTGACGCCGCAGAATTTAAGTCAGCCGTTGAAGAGAGAGTTGAAAAGCAGAAGGCGCTTTTTAAATCCTACGCGCCCGACCAGTACGCAATGCTGAATAACAGCGTTGTCGAAGTGAGCGGCAACACGGTGTTTTACTGCACCGCAAAAAATGCCGACGACGTTTATCACGCATTCAAAAAAGCACTGTAATTATATAAGGAACACAAATGGTATTTAGTTCATCAACCTTTTTGATTTTGTTTTTGCCTGTTACGGTAATACTCTATTACCTGTTCGGCGCACTGACAAAAAACACTAACGTTAAAAACATAATACTTCTTATCGCAAGCCTTGTGTTTTATGCGTGGGGCGAACCGGTGTACATAATCCTGATGCTTATCAGCATTATATTTAACTTTGTAATCGGTCAGGATATTGACGCGGCGCGCAGCGGCGGTAATGACAAACTGGCAAAACGCAAATTTGTGCTGTCAATTGTGTTTAACCTCGCTGTGCTCGGCTTTTTCAAGTATTTCGGTTTTGTTGTTGATAACATCAACACGCTCGTTCACGCAAGTATCCGCGTGCCGCAACTTGCGCTGCCTGTCGGCATATCGTTTTACACCTTCCAGATAATGTCCTATGTTATTGATTTGTACAGGGGCAACGTAAAGGTGCAGAAAAATCTGTTTGCGTTTGCGCTGTACATCTCGCTGTTTCCGCAACTTATTGCAGGACCCATCGTGCGATATGCAGACATTGAGTATCAACTCCAGCACCGCAGGGAATCGTTTAACAAGTTTGCCGAGGGTATAACGCGCTTCACCGTGGGTCTTGGCAAAAAACTGATTCTTGCAAACACGCTCGGCGCGGTTTATTCCGGCGTTCAGGAACTCGGCGCACAGAATACAAGTGTCATCACCGCCTGGATTGGTATTATCTGCTACACTTTGCAGATTTACTTCGATTTCAGCGGTTATTCGGATATGGCAATCGGACTTGGCAGAATGTTCGGCTTTAAGTTTGTGGAAAACTTCAACTATCCGTATATCGCGGACAGCGTAACTGATTTCTGGCGCAGGTGGCATATTTCGCTGTCCACCTGGTTCAGGGAGTATGTATATATTCCGCTCGGCGGCAATCGCTGCAAAACACCAAGGGTTATATTTAACCTTATGGTCGTGTGGCTGTTAACGGGTCTGTGGCACGGCGCGGCGTGGAACTTCATTATGTGGGGCGTTTACTACGGCGTTTTGCTGATACTCGAAAAGTATGTTTTCAGCGGCGTTATCAAAAAACTTCCGTCACCCGTAAGGCACATACTCACAATGGTTATCGTAATGCTCGGCTGGGTGTTCTTCTCAGCGCCAACGCTTACGGAAGCGGTGCATTACATCGGCGCAATGTTCGGTCAGGGCGGCGGATTTGCCGACTCGCAGTCAGCGTATCTGCTTTCGGCAAACTGGTTGCCGCTGATTATCGGTATGTTTTGCGCAACTCCTATATACAAAAAAGTCGCAGAGGTTTTGCCTGAAAAACTTGTCAACATTTTACGCATTGTTGCAATACCGCTGCTGCTTGTGCTTTGCATAATCTTTATGATTAGCGAAACGTACAACCCATTCTTATACTTCAGGTTCTGATTATGACAGATTTAGAAAAACAACAAAACGATATTAACGAACTGATTAGACAGTTCGAGGCGATGAACAACGCCGAGCGTAACAGACCACCAAGGCCTGTTGAGCCGCTCGAGCCGCCAAAACCGTCTAATTCCGGCAGGAAACGCAGGGCGGAAAACACATCACAACCGGCTGAAAAGTCGCCAAAACACAGGGCGAAGAAAAAGGCAAAAAAAGACCGCCAAAAGCCGGTGCGGCAGGAAGCGCCGCGCGAGGAAAGGGCGGAGGCGACTAAAGATAAAAAGCAGACGTTTTCACCTTTTGCAAAACTTTGCAACGCTATCACGGCGATAATCCTTGTTGTTGTGTTGATTTTTGTCAGCGGTTTTACACTTTTTACCGAAAGCAAAACTTTCAGCGAGGATGAAAACCGCAACCTCGCCCAAAAGCCAAAGTTCAGTATGTCAGCCATTGCGAGCGGCAAATTTATGCAGGATACGGAGAGTTACCTGTCCGACCAGTTTGTAGGCAGGGGCGGACTTGTTAAAACCCGCACTGCTATTGACATTTTCTGCGGCAAGCGCGAGATTAACGGCGCCTATGTCGGCAAAGAGCATTACATTTTTGAAAAGCCTGTCGGCTACTCTGATGAAACAACTAAAAAAGCGGTGGACGCTGTCAATTCATTCACTGCTTCACATTCAAAAATAAGGTCGTATATGGCAATTGTGCCGAATTCGAGCGAGATGCTGTCGGATTATATGCCCCGCCAGGCGCGTGACGTACACCAGACGGCAGATATCAAAAAGGTGTATTCGTTGCTTGACAGCAAAATACAAACAGTAGATATCTGCACGCCGTTTTCCAAGGCTGGAGAAAACAAGCAACTTTACTATCGCACCGACCATCACTGGACAACTCAGGCTGCGCAGATTGCGTTTAATCAGATAGCAAAGACGATGAAACTTGACACGTCAAAGACAAAGTACACCACATATCCTGTCACAAACGCGTTTCAGGGTACGCTGTCGTCAACGGCAGGGCTGTTTAACGCAAAAGATACAATCAGCGTCACCGTGCCGCAAACCAAGGTCAAGTACGCCGTAACTCTTGTAAATGAAAAAAAGACGAGCGCGTCGATGTTCGACTCGTCAAAACTCAAGCAAAAAAACAAGTACGAAGTTTTCTTCGGCGGCAACTACTCGCAGGTTAATATCGAAACCACTCTCAAGTCGTCGCGCGTGCTTATGATTGTAAAGGACTCATATGCAAACTGCTTTGTGCCGATGATTTATCCGTATTTCAAAACGGTGATTATGGTTGACCCGCGCTATTATTCGGGCGACATCGAGCAGGTTATCAAAAAAGAGAACGTCACCGACGTGCTCTGGCTCTACAACTCAAATACTTTTATGGCGGACACCTCAATCGCCGGCGTGTTTACTAAATAAACATCTAAGGGGCTGTGAAATACAGCCTCTTTTGTTATGGCGAACCGGACGGGCTGTCAAAACATACTCCGTGATTGAAACATAACGCTTCGCTGCTTTTTGTGCGGTATCCGACTTCGCCGCTCTTCGCTAAAATATCACACCGTGATATTTTCTTAACGCTCAGACCCTCTTAGGCTTCAAATCCCGCCGGCAAAACAAAAAGCAGTCCGTATGGACTGCTTCCGTTTTGGTGACCCGGACTGTAAACAAATCTCTTGCTCAAATCCCTGAAAGCGTTGCAAACAGAGGCTTTATCTATTTGTCGGCATATTAACTTTTATCGTTGTTTTGCACTTTAGGTGCAATTATTCGGTTTTTTGTATATTCAGTCAAAATATCAACTGACTCTGTTTCAAGGTTTTCTAGTACAGAAGAGTATGTATTTAAAGTGGTAGAAATATCTTTGTGTCCCATCCACTTTTGTATTACCTTAGGGTTAACTTTTGCTTCAAGCCCCCGGGTGGCAAAAGTATGCCTCAAGGCATGTTGTCCACCCGGATAATCAATACCTGCTTTTTCGCATTGACGCTTAAAGTAGCTATTGACTTGTTGAGTGGTAACAGGATGATTGTTTCTAAAATCATAGAATAGCAATTTATTGGGATTATCCTTATAGTTGTTAATTATATTTTCGAATATGTAATTGTAACTTTGGTCAAACGGAATTTTTCGGTATCCAGCTGGTGTTTTTGTTCGATCGCCAACTTCCGGACTGTAATCTATGCCTCGTGTTATGGTTGTTCTAACTATAATATAGTGATTCTCCAGATCAACATCATCTTTTTTTAAGGCGGCGATTTCTCCCATTCGACATCCCAATATCATTTCGATTATTAACATTGAATTATAGTCAATGTATTCATGTTGAAAACGCGATTTTGATAATTGCTTTAAAAGTTTGTTTTGACTTTCAATTGTTAGCGCTTCGACCTTTTTATCGGGCTTGTTTGATTTTGGCTTTTTTATGTAGCTGAAATTCATAGGGCTTTTGTCAACGATATTCATTTCAACGGCAAAATTATAAGCAGTTTTAATACTTCCAAAGACCTTTTTAATTACGCTGTTTGAATAGCTTCTTAATGAGATTAAGAAGTTTTGAAGTTCAGATATTGATACTTCAGATATTGGGAAGTTCCCAATATCTGAATCATTAATTATTTTAATTGTATCAAGCCTTCTACGATAGGTACTTGATTTTATTTGTCCAGAATTATAGTCGTTATCGGCAATGTTTTTGAGAATATCTCCAATTGTTAAATCAGAGACCACCAAACTTTTAGATTGTCGTTGTTCGAGCTCGCGCAGAAAAAAATCTTTGCGACGAATGGCTTCTTTTTTTGTTTTTGCTGTAAAACTTTTGCGCTTAGTCTGACCGTTCTCGTGATAGGTCACTTGTGCGCGCCATTTTCCAGTGTTGTTATCTTTAAAGATGGTTCCGTTACCTTTCTTATTATTCGACATATTATACTCCTTTCTTATGCTGCTTTGCCGTGTATTGATTTTTCCATTTCTTCACGGGACCGTCGCTCCATAAAAAAATCAACAAACGCAGGAAAAAGGACGATTTTCTGTTTGCCTATATCACATGCAGGAAAATCCTTCCAATTAAACAAATCCTGGGTTTTAGTCTTCCCAAAACCTGTAAGATCCATGACATCCTCTATAGTGAGGAAAAGTTTACTATTTTCGATTAATGACAACGCGTTATTAAATTCGTTGATTTTTGCGATTGTATAGTCGACATCGTCGAGCTTTAGCCAGTTAGGCTGGATTTGATTAGTGTTTTTCAACTGAAACACCTCTTTATTACTTGGTGCACTTTTTTAGGAAAAGTTTAAAACCGATATATTATGTTTTCGGGCGGCTAAAAAATCACCTCTTTTCCGTTTCAGTAGAAACTAATATTAGCGCCCTCAACTATATATAGTCACGAAATTATAAAAGCAACAAATTTCTTAAAAATATTCTTTTAAAGCAGTTATGATATTGTCTAACTATATATAGTCACAAAAATAGAAAAATAACAAAACTTTTTAAAAGAAAGTTTATTTTTTTGGTTATTCAACATCGACAATATTAAAGGCATCTCAAAAAAGCATTAATTGATGAGATGCCTAATTGATTTTAGGATCATATTAAGCTGAGTCTTTAATGATACAAGCCTCGATGGTTTCACCGTTGAATTCACATGTTCGACACGACGCAAAAAGAATACGCCTGCTGTCTTTTTTTCTTTCGTTTTCATATCTGAATTTTGGCATTTCCAATCCTTGTGATGAAGAAAATAAGCGTAGGCCGGGATCCATATACTCTAATGTTTTTATTCTTTTTTGAACTTTCTTGTTTGAAGACCAATTATCATAATTTGTCAAGTAGAATAGGATTTTATTCAGATCTTTTGTTGTTTCTATTCGCGAAGTGTGTCGTGTGCCATTAATCCAGTGTTCTTTTAGCTTTTCTGAGTTAAGATTAATGTCTTCCGGCGACCATACGACAAGATGAAAATGCCAAGTTTTTCTTTCAAGTTGGATTTGCCTCCATACTCCATACCTCATTTTTGGGTATTTTCGTTTTAGCTTTCTGATGAATCTCTTAAAATGGCTTTCAGCGACGCCATAATCCGTAATGGGCGCTTTAAATGTCAGAGTAACAAACCATACGTTTGGAACATACATACACGCGGAATTATAAATTAATTCTCTGGACGCTATCATTTTACTTGATACACTTTTTAGCGAGTCGCGTTTCGTTATAGGTTTCCTAAACTCTTTGACCTCCCCAGTGTGTAGGTTTACAAAATGATTATTGTCGATTTTTTTTGTTGTTGGAATGCTCGGGTTTACTATTTTTTCTTCCACGGTTCCGTCTAAATATGTAATAACTTTGTTGGATTTGGTTATTTCTTCATTAAGCCTTATAGTCATTTTATGCTCCTTTCTCTAACAATAGACAAAAAAGAAAAAACCATTTTAAGTAGACGCACTTCTCCCGTTAAAGTCGCCGAACGGCGAAAATAACTTAAGAAAAAAATAACTTAAAATGATTTAAATAATAATCGATAAATAATTTTTATCACATATATTATACCATATATAGTAAAGATCTGTCAATAGATTTATTAGACTTTTTCAAGATTTTTGTCTATAGTGTGGGCTGGGTATTGATTGAGAATATTTATCGTTGTTAGTTGACTTTTTCGCTTTCTCTTGCTATAATTATAAGCGCGAAAGTCAGGTGAAGAAATGACTAAATATGAACAACTTGAAAACCAAATTATAAATAGTAACGGCTACTTTATCGTTTCTGACGCTATTGAATCAGGCGTATCCAAACAATATGCTTATGATTTTGTAAAAAATAAAAATTTGGAAAAAATTGCACCAGGTATTTATGTAGAAAGTAATGTGTGGATTGATGAACTGTATATTATTAGTCTAAAGAATAAAGAAATAGTATTTTCCTTTGAAACCGCATTGTTTTTGTATGGACTAATGGAACGTGAGCCAAATCAGATCGCCCTTACAGTTGCAAAGGGATATAATGCGACACACTTGAGAAAACGTAATTGTCTTGTATACACAACAACAAATGAACTATTTCCTATTGGAAAGACGACCATTGAAACCAATCATGGCAATACAGTTCCGGTGTATGATATTGACAGAACAATTTGCGATATTATCAAAATCAAGGAAAAACTTGATATTCAAGTTTTCCAATTTGCAATCAAAGAGTATATGAACTGCAGAGAAAAGAATTTGCATAACCTTATGCAGTATGCAAAAATGATGAAAATCGAAGACAAAGTTAGGTTATACACCGAGGTAATGCTATGATAAAAACTACACGGCAGCTCAAAGACAAGATAAATAATATGTCCGAAGGCAGTGCAGAAAAGGCGCAGATACTGTACCGCAATTATATGATGGAACGATTCTTGGAGAGAGTGGCGCTTTCTGAATATAACAACAAGTTCATTCTAAAAGGCGGCATGTTAGTTGCATCACTTGTAGGATTGGATATGCGTGCTACTATGGATATAGATACAACCGTAACATCGCTTAATCTGTCTCTTGATGACGCGAAGAGAGTAATTGGGGACATTATTAACGTTCCGATTGATGACAATGTAACCTTTGAAATCACCAGTGCTGAAACCATTATGGATGAGTTTGATTATCCCGGTGTCAGGATACGAATAAACGCGTATTTTGAAAATTCAAGACAGCCAATTAAGATTGACATTTCAACGGGAGATGTTATCACTCCCTCGGCTGTAAAATACAATTATCCGTTGATGTTTGAAGACCGAACGATTTCGGTAATGAGTTATAATATTGAAACTCTGCTTGCGGAAAAATTGCAGACAATTATGGTTCGCGCCGAAACAAATACCCGTATGCGCGATTTCTATGATGTTTATGTCATAGTGCAAAACGAGAAGATTAACTACAACGATTTATCTGCAGCGTTTTTAGCAACATGTAAAGCAAGAAACAGTGAGGAATATATTAGCAAGATTAAAGAGATATTCTCATCTGTTGCGGAAAACGAAACTATGAAAAAGCAGTGGGATAATTATAAATCAAATAATTTCTATGTTGGTAATATATCATGGGAAGAGGCTATGTTAAATTGTGTCAACCTTGCAAACAGGTTAATTTAATAATCATTTATTCAAAAACAGGACAGATTGCAAATGTTGCAATCTGTCTTTCTATATGTATAGTCGCAATAGAACATTTACATAAAAGTAAATTAGTAAAAATAAAAACCTTGTGAGTTTATGATATGTATGCACGAGAAAAACGGAGAAAAAAAGTAGAAACAACAAAGGTGAGCTTTAGACGGGTGAGTCCAAATTTTGGTGCGTA
>ONXZ01000189.1 GCA_900321905.1 uncultured Eubacteriales bacterium | reverse complement strand
CTACGACCGACGGGTTTCCGGAGCATTGCCGCCGAAGCGCCGCCGGTGGCGGATACAGCGAGGCGGGAATGGCGCAGCGGTCAAAATTTGTCGGCGCTCCAAGCCGAAACAAATTTTGGGCACCGCAAGAGTGCAAGCAAAGGCAAAGCCTTTGCGCGAATAGGTTCGAGTCCTACCCCCGCAACCACAAAAAGCAGGACACCGTTCGGTGTCCTGTCTTTTTTAATGAAATTCATTCCTGCGGAATGAGTGAAATATTCCTTCGGAATATGAAATACACTTCGTGTATGAAATATGCTTCGCATATGGGGGAAGGCTTATTTTATTTCACCTTAACTTTTGCTTTGCTCCATGCGGAGTATTGCATTTTGCCGTTAATTTTTTTGTATGCGCGGATTCTTACATAGTAGGTTTTGCCTGATTTAAGACCTTTAACCGTCTTTGATTTTGTGTTTGCGTTGGCGATTTTAACGGTCTTTGCGTTCTTGTAGTTGCTCTTGAGGCTGTACTGCATCTGATAGCCCTGCACGTTTTTAACCGCGTACCAACTGAGTTTAAACTGCTTTTTGCTGACGGTGAGTTTGTTGAACTTAACTGCGCCGAGCCTTGCAATTTTCTTTTGCGCCTTGATGACTTTGCCGCAGCGTTTGCAGTGCGAGCCCTGTGTGAGTCCCGTGCTTTTGAACGTTGCAGGAACTGCCTTGTCAACAACTGCAACGTGGCCAAGCGCGTTTTTGTATGTATCTTTATAAGAAACTCAGCAGCGTGTGCAGGTGTGCTGAGTGTAGCCTTTTGCCGTGCAGGTAGGTTTAACAACCTTAATCGACTGATAGTTGTGGCCGCGTGCAGGTGCGTCTGTTGCGTAAGTTGAACCGCACTTGTCGCAGGTGTACACAATCACACCGCCCTTTGTGCAGGTCGGCTGCGGGTCGTATTTGCCAACGTAGTGGTGAGTGCAGTGCTCCTCCTGATTAACAGGGGTGAGGTCGTCATAACTTACCGCAGTTGTTTTGGTGAGGTAATAATACTCTGTGGTGCCGATTGTTACCGTGTCGCCGTCAATTTTGTAAACCGTGTTGTTTGTGCCGACTGCGTAGTGCGTGCCGCCGTTGTCAACAAAGTTGCCGAACGAGCCACTTAAAACTTCGCCTGTGGTGTTGAGTTCCTGTTTAATCAGAACTTCGTCGTACACATAGGTGTATTCTGACGCATTAAACTCAGCCTCGGACATCTTAACCTGTGCGAAAGTGCTGTCCTTGATGTACGTTGTGGTGCCGCTTGCGTATACAAAACGGTTGATTGCAATGCCCGAATCAACGACCTGACCGTCTTTAGTTGTTTTATAAGCAGTGCAGCCGTAAACACCGCTTGCGTCCGACGCTCTTGACACTCTGCTCATTGTATACTGCTTTGAGTTGTCGGTGTAGGTGATAATCGCAACCTGCTTTTGGGTCTTGCCCAAAAACGTGTACTCGCTGCTTTCAAAATTACTTTCCGCAATTTCAAGCGAGCCGCCGCTTCCGAAATCCCAGTCGATTGTGTAAGTGTCGAATTTGTCAAGATAGATGTAGTGCTTAACGCTGTAAACCTTTGCTTTTTCGTCGTGTGAGGCAACGTATGTGCCGCTGGGGTCGCTTGCACGTGAAACTTTGTAGCCGACAAAAATGGTTTTGTCAGGGTCGCCAAGCGTGATACCGTTGATGTAATTGTCGGTATCGAGGTTTGCGGCAAACGCGTTAACAGGGAACGCCGCTGTTAACATCAGTACCGCCATAAGCAGTGCAAATATTTTTTTCATAATTAAACCTCCGGATTATGCTTCTATTGTAATGCCCTTTTCCTCGCGCTGTTTTGCAAGGTCTTTTTCCATCTGCTCACGGTATTCGCCGTTGATTTTGTAGAAGAACATCGGAATTGTGCAAAGCAGCAGTGAGATTGCGGGGATAATTGAAACTACGCTGAATATTCCTGTACGGATTGACGGGTCAAGCGTTGCATGGTTTGTGGTGACGTTTGCGCTCATCTGCGACACGTCAAGACCTACGATAATATACATCAGTATAATGCCCGACGTTGCAATCGCGTTGCTGAATTTTGTAACAAAACTCTGTATCGCGTTGCCCATACCTGTGAGCCTTACGCCCGTGTGCAGTTCCATATAGTCAAGGCAGTCGCCGACCATCGCAAACGCGCACACGTTGATAACGCCGCAGGGGATTGTGCTGATAAGCAGGCACGGCACGCACGCCCAGAAATGCTCG
Organism: uncultured Eubacteriales bacterium; assembly: GCA_900321905.1. Taxonomy (GTDB): domain Bacteria; phylum Bacillota; class Clostridia; order Oscillospirales; family Acutalibacteraceae; genus Eubacterium_R. Next base: position 1,189 of record ONXZ01000189.1, on the reverse strand, counting down.
TAGCCGATAAACCACATCGCAAGGCTTGAAGCCGCGCCGAGCAGCGACGAGCCGATAACGAGTTGCTTGTACGAAAACTTTTTGATAAGCGGCGTAACGGCAATCATTGCACCGAACATACCGACAGCGCTTGCGCCTGCAAGCACAGTTGATACGGTTGATATGTTTGACTGCAGCGCGCTTTCAAGTTCCTGACCCGTGAGGTTTGTCGGGTCTTTGCCGATATAAAACGAATATCTTGCCACGTGAACTGCGCCTGCCTGGAACATATACCTCGCCGCAGAGATTATACCCATTGCGGCTGTGAGCATAAGCGGTTTGCAGGTGAAAATCAGTTTGAGCGTATTCGGCTGAGATTTGTCCTTTTTCGGCGGGATAGGGATATTAACCCTTTCCTTCGTCTTAAAGTAAACTCTGATAAACAGAATGTTTCCGATTACCGAGCAGGTGAGCGCCATAATAACATATTTTTTCTGCTCAAGGTCGTTGCCCGCAAGGTTGAATTTAGGCAAAATAAATCCGAGCCCCATAAACATCGCCATCGGGATTGCCGAGCCGATACCGTTGAGCGTCCTCGCTTTTGATATAATCGAGCCGCGCTCGTCTGCGTTTGGCGTGAGCGCATTCGGCAGACTCCAGAACGGAACGTCCGACGATGTGTAAATCATACCCCACAGCACATAGGTGATTGCCGCGTATACCATACGCTGACTGTCAGCCAGATCAGGCGCGTAAAACAGCAGCATTGTCAGTATCGCCACAGGAACAGGGGTGTAAAGCAGATATGCTTTAAGTTTGCCTTGCTTTGGGTTTACGTGGTCAACTATGTAACCCATAATCGGGTCGTTAATTGCGTCCCATATACGCGCAAGCAGCATAAGCAGCAGCACAAAAATCGGTGTAACTTTGAGTACGTTCAGGTAAAAGTCCGATATGTACGAACTCATTATGCCATAAACCATACCCTGACCGAGTGCGCCTATACCGTAAGCAAGCCACTCTTTTTTGGGTACATATGTCTGTTTGTCCATTATATCGCTCCTCTTTAGTCTATATATTAAAAATAACATATTTTTATAGCATAAGTCAATAATTTATGTTATAATCAAGTAGTAAATCATTTTATGTTCGGTGATTAAGTTGAAGTTTGCGGAAAAAAATCATAAGTTAAAAGCGGCGCTGATTGTGC
>ONXZ01000035.1 GCA_900321905.1 uncultured Eubacteriales bacterium | reverse complement strand
CTGCACCGGGCGGTGACAAGTGGTTCTGCTCAGACTGCGGCACCGAAAATCACGGCAAGTTCTGCACGAACTGCGGAAAACCGAGATAATCGGCAAAGCCGATTATCAGTTAGCAGTTAGCAGTATGCCGTTAGCAGTTATAGGTTTGATTTGTATATGAGGTGAAAAGGGTTGAGTTGGAAAGATTATAAAGATTTACTCGTTTGGCAAAAGTCAATGGATTTAGTAGATGAAGTCTACTACCTCATAAACTTATTGCCTGCTGACGAAAAGTTTTGTCTTTCAGACCAAATTCGCAGGTCTGCCGTTTCAATACCTTCAAACATTGCAGAAGGTCAAAGCAGATTTTCACAAAACGAATTCAAACGATTTTTGTCTATCGCACGAGGTTCTGTATCCGAATTAGAAACACAAATTTTAGTTAGCGTAAGACAGAATTATTTTACCGAAGAAAAAGCAAAAAATGCGTTGCTCCTATGTGAAGATGTACGAAAAATGCTGACTAAACTAATGGCTTCTATATAAAACGGGCGTGGGCTTGCCCACCCTTAAACGGCTAACTGCTAACCGCTAACGGCTAACTAATTATCGACTGAAAGGAGATAATCTATGTCCGATTTACTTGAATACAAATGCCCCAACTGCGGTGGCGCGTTAGAGTTTGACACAGCGACGCAGAAGATGAAGTGTCCTTACTGCGACAGCGAGTTCGATGTTGAAACGCTGAAAAGTCTGGACGAAGGGCTTAACACCGTTAATCAGACCGACCGGTTTGACGAGTGGTCGTCTGCAAGCGGCGAGCAAACCTGGGACGAAAATGAAGGCATGAGCGTGTTCGTGTGCAAATCCTGCGGCGGCGAGATTGTCGGCGACGAAAACACTGCGGCTACTTCCTGCCCATACTGCGGCAATCCTGTTGTTATGAGCGGCAGGCTGTCGGGCGACCTCAAGCCTGATTTTGTCATTCCTTTTAAACTTGACAAAAAAGCCGCAAAGGAAGCACTCAAACAGTACGTCGGCAAAAAGAAATTTGCGCCGAACACATTTAAGAGCGAGAACAGGCTCGACGAAATCAAGGGTATTTACGTTCCGTTCTGGCTGTTTGACAGCGATGTACAGGCGAGCGTTTCATACGACGCCACAAGGACTCGCACCTGGAGCGACTCCAAATATAATTACACAGAAACGAGCCACTTTGATGTTTTCAGGGCGGGCAATATGAGTTTTGCAAATATCCCTGTTGACGGCTCAAGCAATATGCCCGATGACCTTATGGAGAGCATTGAGCCATTTAACTTCGGCGACGCGGTTGACTTTCAGACAGCGTACCTTGCAGGCTATCTTGCCGACAAGTACGATGTTAATATGGAGCAAAGTTTCCCCAGGGCAAACGAGCGCGTTAAAGTAAGTTGCGAGGACACGCTGAGGAACACGGTAAGCGGCTTTGACACCGTTACCACAAAAAACAGTTTTGTTCAAACCTCAAACGGCGTTGCAAAATACGCGCTGTACCCTGTGTGGATTCTCAACACAATCTATAAGGGCGAAAAACTGACCTTTGGTCTTAACGGTCAAACGGGCAAACTCGTCGGCAACGTACCTGTCAGCAAGGCAAAACTTGCAGGTCTGTTTGCCGGTATCAGCGTTGTTGCTACACCGATAATCTTTGCAGTTGCAAGATTTTTCGGCATATTTTAAGGGGGTGGGCATATGAAAAAAATATTAATTTCACTTTCGCTTGTTATCCTCTTAATAACATCAATGCCGTTTTGCGCCTTTGCAAATGACTACGAACTCGTGGTTGACAACGGCAACCTTCTCACCGATGAGGAGGAAGCAAACCTCTACACCGAACTTGATGAAGTTTTTGTTGAAACAGGACTTTGTCCCGTTGTTTTAACCGTGAGCAGTCTTGAGGGCAAAACTGCCGAGGCATACGCTGACGATTACTACGATAACAACGGTTATCCGGAGGACGGCTGCCTGCTGCTTGTCCGCGTAAGCGATGTTGCGGGCGACAGCGACTGGCAGATTTCAACAAAAGGCGAAGCGATTAAAAAGATTAACGACGCCAACATTGAAGAACTTGGCAACACCTGTGTGCCAAAACTTAAATCAGGCGACTATTACGGCGCGTTTCACGAATACGGCAACCTTGTAGTTAAGTTTTCAAACAAAGCAAAAACTGCGACTTTCAAAAGTATTGCGATTTCATTTATCATTGCGCTAATCATTGCGTTTATCGTGATTATGTCGGTTAAAAAGAGTTACAAACCCGTTCAGTTTAACAGAAGCGCCGCAAACTACCTGGTTGACGGAAGCCTGCAGGTAACGCAGGGTTATGAGCATTTCCTCTACGCCAACGTTACAAAGACTGCGCGTAGTGATGATTCAAACGGCAGTTCAACGCACACCTCGTCATCAGGCTCAACGCACGGCGGCGGCGGAGGTAAATTCTGATGAATAAAAACGAAGTTATCACCTTTGATACACTGCCGAAAAATGTGGCGGAATTAGAGCCGATTGCACAGGATTGTTTTGGCTCGCCTTTCAAAATGGCTGCGCTCGCAGTCGCAATTCTGATGAACTATGAAAACGACAAGGACGCCACCGTTGAAATGCTGAATTACATAAAAGGTCCGCGTCCGCTGACGCCGTTTGAAATTCAATTTTTGCGCGACAGGCTCGGCGGCAAGATGTATGTTGTGCGCTCTTTTTTCAAGGGCACAACAGTTGAAAACGATTACACCGTTCCACCTGCTCCGTTTGCAATTGAGGTGAGCGACAATCCGTATTCCTACCAGAATCAGGACTACGCAACGCTTTACCTGCACTCGTCAGGCGCAGACAGTCCGCGACCTGTTACATTAAGGCACAAGCCGAGCACCGACCAGTGGTTTTTGTGGGAGCATACATTCCTTGCGGATATTCGCATTCCGCAGTCGCAGGACCCCTGGGCATAACAATAATTAGGGAGAGTCGAAAGACTCACCCATTAATTTATGCGTGGACGAAGTCCACCCAACAACTGCTAACTGCTAACTGCTTACGGCTAACCGCGCTTGCATATTTATGCACATTGTGAATATTGTATATTGAATTTAGACTTTAAAGTTGTACCATACTATTGATGACAATACTATAATGGAATGGGGCGATTTTATGAGCAAAGTAAAAAAGAATTTTAAATCATACTTTGAAACTACGTTTTGTATCCTGCTCGGCAACGCACTGCTTGCGTTCCTCGTTGCGGCATTTATCATACCAAACGATATTGTAATGGGCGGCACTACAGGCATTGCAATAGTCGTTGGCAAGTTTTTTAATATCGACACAGCGCTTATGGTCTTTGTGCTTAACACCGTGCTGCTGTTTATCGGGCTGTTTGTAATCGGCAAAAAACTGTTTTTCACCAGCGTTGCAAGCACACTGCTTTACCCTGCAATGCTTGCGCTTATGCAAAAAAATCCGAATATAGACAATTTCACAAAAGACACGCTGCTCGCCTCGCTTTTTGCAGGTGTGTTAATGGGACTGTCGCTCGGACTTGTAATGCGTGTAGGCTCGTCAACAGGCGGTATGGATATAGCAACACTTGTTTTTGCAAAGATTTTTCACAGACCTGTCGCGATATTTGTTTATCTGTCGGATATTATAGTTGTCGGCGCGCAGGCTGTTGTTAACACGCCTGAACAGATTATGCTCGGCATTGTCGTGCTTGTGCTTGAAACAATAGTGCTTGACAAGGCGATGGTTTACGGCCAGACACAAAATCAGGTTTATGTCGTATCAGCCAAGCATGAGGAAATACGCCGCCGCTTCCTTACCGAACTTGAAGCGGGCGTTACCATGAGTTATATTCAGACCGGTTGCTTTGGCGATGAAGAAAAGGCGGTTATGTGCGTTATCCCAACTCGCAAACTCTATGCGGCACACGAAATCATCCACGATGTTGATCCCGAGGCGTTTGTAACAATCACAAAAATCAAAGAGGTCAGCGGCAGAGGTTTCACGGCTGAACGCCGCTTCGCAAACCTTGATATAGAGGAATAAAAAAGGCTCCCTTGTGTAAAGGGAGCTGTCAGCGAAGCTGACTGAGGGATTGTTTAATCAAGCTATCAAGATACTCACAAACCCCATCAAAGTTTTCGTTAATCTCATTGTTTGGAATACGGATAATTTGCAATCCGTATTCCCTTAAATAATCATCTCTTTGCTTATCGTATTTTTGTTCCGCTTCTTCATAGTGCTGCGATCCGTCAAGTTCAATAATCAATTTTGCCGAAGCAGAATAAAAATCAACAATATACTTGCCAAGCACTTTCTGACGTGAAAAACGCACAGGGTAATACTTTAAAAAATCATACCACAAATGACGTTCTTCTTTTGTCATATTCTTGCGTAGCGCTTTTGCGTTGGGCACAAGGGCTTTATTATGTTTTCTGTCCACACAATCCCTCCGTCATTGCTGCGCAATGCCACCTCCCTTTACACAAGGGAGGCTTTATTTCTTTGTTGTCACAGGTTTTGCTTTGCTCCACGTAGAATAATACTTTTTGTTATTCACTATTTTATAGCAACGAATTCGCACATAATACTTTTTATTTCTTTTTAATTTTTTTATTGTCCGAATAGTTTTATCTTTTTTTACAGTGATGCTTTTACCTTTACCAAATTTGCTGTTCGTTGCGTATTGAATTTGATACCCGTTGATGTTTTTAATCTTTTTCCACGATGCTTTAATCTGATTTTTGCCTGCTGTTATTTTTCCGAATTTTGGCGTTTTCAAATTTAACGAAGTTAGCTTTATGTTTGTTGACATCGGTATTTTTTGGTTTTGCCAAAATTCAATATATATATAGTATGTTTTTCCTTTTGTCAGTTTTGCTTTGGCGGTCGCTTTTAATGACAAACCACTCCAAAGCCCCCTTGAAATCGTGTTTTCTGACGAGTTTAATATTTCAATACTTATAGCACCGGAGTCATTCCTTACCGATTCATCTTTTGTAAAAGTGGTAGCTGTATAAGTACCTGTAATAGGCGCTGTGAACTTATACCAATGCTGAAAATCATCATTTCCCCAATCAAAGGTATATTTCATTGTTTTATCAAGTTTTATTGTTTCAACTTTACCTTGTGCATATGTGTTAAAAGATACGCAATAAAGCAAAGCGATGCACAATACTAACGAAATAATTTTACTAAAATATCGTTTCAAAGTAGTGTTCCTTTCTAACACGCTTTTTATTCAACAAATTCTATTTTTACCACTGATTGTATTGTTTGCAAAATGGTTGCTTATTTCGTCGGTACAATTTTGTCCTTGCCGCCCATATACATACGCAGCGCTTCGGGAATTGAAACTGTGCCGTCTGCATTGAGGTTGTTTTCAAGGAATGCGATTAACATTCTCGGCGGCGCAACAACCGTGTTGTTGAGTGTGTGGGCAAGGTAGTTGCCGTTTTCGCCCTTAACTCTGATTTTCAACCTGCGCGCCTGAGCGTCTGTGAGGTTGGAGCAAGAGCCGACTTCAAAGTATTTTTTCTGTCTTGGTGACCACGCTTCAACGTCCACGCTCTTAACTTTGAGGTCAGCAAGGTCGCCCGAGCAGCACTCAAGGGTTCTTACAGGGATATCAAGGCTTCTGAACAGGTCAACGGTGTTCTGCCACAACTGGTCAAACCAATATCTTGATTCCTCCGGTTTGCAGACAACAACCATTTCCTGCTTTTCAAACTGGTGAATACGGTAAACACCGCGCTCCTCAATGCCGTGCGCGCCTTTTTCCTTGCGGAAGCACGGACTGTACGAAGTCAGCGTGAGCGGCAGTTTCTCCTCAGGTGTGATAGTGTCGATAAACTTGCCTATCATCGAATGTTCCGACGTGCCGATAAGATAAAGGTCCTCGCCCTCAATCTTGTACATCATCGCGTCCATTTCCTCAAAACTCATAACGCCGGTAACAACGTTTGAGCGAATCATAAACGGTGGCACAACATAGGTGAAACCGCGGTCAATCATAAAGTCGCGCGCGTAACTGATAACGGCGCTGTGAAGGCGTGCAATATCGCCCATAAGATAGTAAAATCCGTTGCCGGCTACGCGTCCTGCGGCGTCCATATCTATGCCGTCAAAAGTTTCCATAATATCGGTGTGGTACGGGATTTCCCAGTCAGGTACTACCGGCTCGCCGTACTTCTGAACCTCGACATTTTCGCTGTCGTCCTTGCCAATCGGCACGCTGTCGTCAATGATGTTCGGTATCGACATCATCAGTTTTGTCACCTTTTCAGTGAGTTCGGTTTCCTTTTTGCCGAGTTCGTCAAGTTCCTTTGCCTGTGCGGTTACCTGCTCTTTGAGAGCCATACCCTCCTCGCGCTTGCCCTGCGACATAAGCACGCCGATTTCCTTAGAAATCTTGTTGCGGTTTGCGCGCAGTTCGTCCGCTCTGACAATAGTCGCTCTGCGCTCCTCGTCAAGCGCAATAACTTCATCAACGTAGCCGAGTTTATGTTCCTGGAATTTCTTTTTGATGTTCTCTTTAACAAGTTCAGGGTTTTCCCTTACAAATTTAATATCAAGCATATATAACTCCTTTCACCCTTTTGCCTCCCTTGTGCAAAGAGAGGTGTCTCGCCGCAAGGCGTGACGGAGGGATTGTAACATTATTAATCCTTATAAATAGCGTTTGCAATATTTTTCAAATCATCAAGGGTATAAAACTCAATTTCAAGCGTACCCTTGTTTCTGCCGTTGTTGACGCGAACTTTCGTGCCGAGCGCTTCAGAGAGTGCGAGTTCAACCTCGTCATAAAAACTGTCGCGGCGCTTTGCCGAGCGCTGTGAAGCCTTGGCAGCAGGGCGTTTAGCCAGTTTTTCAACGTCGCGGACAGTAAGTTTCTTTGAAACAATCTGGTCTGCAACCTCCTGAATAAGCGCTTCGCTATCAAATGCAAGCAGAGCGCGTGCGTGACCTGCGCTGATTTCCCCGTTTTTAGTCATTTCGCGCACATTTACAGGCAGCCTGAGAAGTCGAAGCGAGTTGGTAATCGCAGGTCGCGACTTGCCGACTGACGCCGCAGCCTCCTCCTGAGTGAAGCCGCATTTGTCAATGAGCGCCTGCAAACCCTCCGCTTCTTCAATGGGGTTCAAATCCTCGCGCTGTAAGTTCTCAATAATTGCAATTTGCATTGCCTCGGTGTCGTCAAGTTCTTTGACGATTACAGGCACTTCTTTGAGTTCCGCCATGCGCGAAGCACGCCAGCGGCGCTCACCTGCCACAAGTTGATATCCGCCTGTTGTCAGCGGTCTTACAAGCAGCGGCTGAAGCACGCCGTGAAGCCTGATTGACTCTGCAAGTTCTTCAAGCGCAGCCTCGTCAAATGTCTTACGCGGCTGGTCCTTGTTTGGAATAATGTCGTTAATCGGCAGGGTGCTTGTTGAAAGCGTGTCGTCAACGCTGTTTTCAAGCATTAACGCGCCAAGACCCTTGCCAAGACCGTTCTTTTTAGCCATTTGTTCCTCCTCTGTCGTTATCGTTAATTTTTATTTGATAGTCTGTTTTTGTTTCGTGCTTTTCAGGAATGCTTGCGCTCACTATTATGCCTCCGAGCCTCATACATTCACCTATTTGCTTTTAAGAATTCGTCTGCAAATTTTTTGTATGCAAATGAGGGTTTTGAATACTTTTCGTAGTAGATAACCGGCTCGCCAAAAGACGGCGCCTCTGCAATCTTAACGCTGCGAGGTATCATAGTTTTATACGCTTTGTTCGGGAAGTACTTGTTGACTTCGTCAATAACCTGCTGCGTAAGTTTTAAGCGGCTGTCATACATTGTGAACAGCACGCCCTCAAGTTCAAGATGCTCGTTATAGTGCTGTTTTATAGTTCTGACCGTGCTGACAAGTTGCGAAAGTCCTTCAAGCGCATAATACTCGCACTGAAGCGGCACTATAAGCGTGTCAGCGGCAACAAGCGCGTTGATAGAAAGAAGTCCCAGGCTCGGCGGACAGTCGATGATTATATAATCGAACTCCATAACAAGAGTTGCAAGAGCCTTTTTGAGCGCCTTGTTTCTGCCGTCAAGTTCTGCAAGTTCAAGTTCTGCACCTGCAAGATTCATATTAGAAGGCAGCACCCAAAGGTTTTTAAACGCAGTTTCCACCATAATCGCTCTGGCAGAAACACTGTTGATAAGTATGTCGTAGGTCGAATATTCAACGTCACTTTTATCAATTCCTACACCCGATGTTGAGTTTCCCTGAGGGTCAACATCTACAAGTAGTGTTTTTTTACCCTTAGCGCCAAGCGCGGCTGCCATATTTACGCAGGTGGTAGTTTTGCCCACACCGCCTTTTTGATTGAAGATTGCAACAGTTTTTCCCATTTTTGCACCTCTTTAATAAGATATGTTCATTATACTATATTATTATATATTAATCAAGACGTTTCACGTGAAACATTTTTGGATTAAAGTGTCCGTTGTAGAGTTTCACGTGAAACATATACACAAATGCAGAGCAGGCGGACTTTCGTCCGCCTGCTCCACGTGATGAAAAGAGGAGAATATGTTTAAAACGGTTGCCCGTTTTAAGCCGAAGTAGATTTGAGCACCCTCAGTGTGGGTTCATTCATGTTTCTTTTCGGTATTTTTACCTTTAACTCTATATATTCGTCTGTTTCGTTCTGTTCAGATACGGCTTCAATACCCGAAGCCTTCATTGTGTCAATCGCTTTATTAAATGTATTTACAAAGATTCTGACATCTTTAAATGCTCTGATGATGGTTTTCTTAGGTTTTTCTTCCTTATGGCACATCGAATCTATCAGAATCTCTGTTTTTTCGACATTTAGTCCTTTTTCTTTTACTGTATTGAGGACTGTCCATATGTCTTTTTCGTTCTCAAGGCGCAGCAGCGCTCTTGCATGTCGCTCGGTCAGACCTTCTTTTTCTATAAAATAGCGCACATCTACAGGCAATTTGAGCAGTCGCAGTTTATTTGACAGTGCAGACTGGCTTTTCGACAATTTTTTTGCAACATCTGTCTGCGTCATTCCAAAATGCTCAATCAGTTGACCTATTGCTGCGGCTTCCTCAAAAAAACTCAGGTCGCTACGCTGGACATTCTCAAGTATAGACAACACTGCGCTCTGTTCGTAGTCACAGTCAAGTTCCATACACGGTACCACTTCCACGCCTGCAAGTATAGCCGCGCGCAGTCTGCGTTCGCCTGCCACAATTTCAAAGTAGTCAGAGTTGTTTATGCGCCTGATAAGAAGCGGTTGAAGTATGCCGTTTTCTTTAATGGAGTCGGCGAGCGAGAGCATTTCGTCGCTTGCAAACTTATGGCGCGGCTGGTATGGGTTGGGGAGCAGTCTTTCCGTCTTTATGTATTTTATATCATTCAAAGGGGACAACCTCCTTACAGATACATATTAACATAAACATTCAAAAAAATAAAGGATTTCTCATCGTGAGAAATCCTCTTTTTTCGACTGAATCATCTATCGTTATAAAGGTTTATTTGTAACTTTTTTGCTTTTTCTGGGATATTGTGTCGAAGTTTGCGAAATCTTTTTCACATAAACTATTG
>ONXZ01000002.1 GCA_900321905.1 uncultured Eubacteriales bacterium | reverse complement strand
TGCAAGTGTAAAATGAAAGTGGACACGAAAAGTGTTCGCTTTCATTTTTTGTTGTATAATAAAGAAAAAGGAGGAAATAAAATGGGAAAGCAAAGGAAATATACGCCTGAATTCAAAATAAAATGTGTAAAAGAAGTATTGGAAGGCAAAAAATCAGAATGGAAAATAGCGAGAGAATATGAAATAAGCCGAAGTAGCATACAGCAATGGATAGAGCACTATCAAACACACGGAGAAGAATACTTTTACGAGGAACACCGAGGTAGAAATTCAGGGAACCCATACGCAGCATTGCACACAAAGAAAAACCTTTCTGAGCTGGAAAGGCTTGAGCTTGAGAATTTAAAATTGCGTATAGAGAACGAACGGTTAAAAAAAGGATACATGGTGAAAGGAGTTGGTGCAAGCAAGGAATTCGTTACCTTCAAAGACAAGAATACGAAATCGTAGAGAAATTAAGAAAAGAATATCCTGTAACAATGCTTTTGAAATTAATGAGTATAAATCGCTCGGGATATTACGCATGGAGAAAACGCAGAGGAACTCTTAACCGATACGAACAAAACAGAATTGATTTGACCAAACTGTTGATAGAAAAACATCGAAAGCATAAATGCTATGGTTATCATAATCTTGCAGAAAAAATCAGAGAAGAAACAGGCTGGGTATTCTCTGACAATCTTGCTCACAAATGCTGTAAATATGCAGGTATTCGCTCCTTAGCAAGAAAAACATATCATCCAACCAAGGGCAAGGAACACATCAAATATGGCAATATTGTTGCAGGTAATTGGAATGCAACCGAACCAATGCAAATTATTGTATCGGATATGACAATGATAAAAACGAAATACTGCAAATGGGAATGGACATTTGCAGTAGATACATTCAATAATGAAATTATTGCGTCATCAATATCAAGGAAAATCGGCGATACAAAAACCTATTTAGAAGTTGCAAAACAGGTTGCAGATAAAGCAAAAGAGCAAACACGCCCAATCGTTTTCCACACCGACCAAGGCGCTGTTTACTCTTCGCAAGCTTTCCTTAATGCTCATTCACATTGTACCAACATTATACGCTCAATGTCAAGAGTGGGAACGCCAACAGATAATCCTATTATTGAGGCTCTCAATGGTTGGATTAAAGAAGAACTGCGAATCGACTTTGATATTTATCACTGCAATGATGTTCCTACACTTATCAAAAACTACATATCCTACTACAACACTGAACGACCTTCTGTCAAATGCGGCAGAAAAAGCCCTGTTCAGTTCAGAACTGAACAGGGCTTTCCTAATTAATTCATTTATACTTTTTTATTGTCCACTTTTACTTAATTCATTTATACTTTTTTATTGTCCACTTTTACTTGACAATTTCATTTAACTCAGCCGATTTCTTTTCGGTGTCCTTTGTTTTTCTGTAAAAATGCAGGGGAGGGTCTCCCGACCCGCCCGGCAAAACGCTTGCTATTTTTTCTTATCCGGCAAATCGTCTGCTATTTGAGGAATAACAGTTTCGAGCAACTCTCTGCTGTCAACATCGGCGAGCAGCATTTCCTTTGCGCCGTCGTACGGTTTTTCAAGCGGTGCATCTGACAATAATTTTACAGACGATTTGGTTTGTTTTAATAAAAACCTGTCGTCATAAATGCCGCCGACCACCTTGCCGTTATAATATATGATATACTCGCCCATCATCGCGCGGTGAGTTATTCCGTCAAGATTCGACAGTTGTTCCAGAACAAACTGCAAATACTCTTTACTTGAAGCCATATATTATTTAACCCTTACCTTGCCTTTTGCACTCCACAGGGAATACATTTTTTCGCCCTCGCCCTGGTTTACAAATGCACGGACACGGACATAGTATGTCTTTTTGCTTTTTAGTTTTTTGATTGTTTTTGCCGCGTTATTTTTGCCGTTGATGTTAACGGTCTTAACTCCTTTTTTAAACGCCTTGTCGGTTGAGTATTGCAATTGATATCCCGACGCGTTTATTACCGTCTTTTTCCACTTAACGGTCATCTGCTTTTTCTTGCTGCTTTTTACAGACTGAATATACATCTTTGCAGTCTGCGACGTGCAGGAAATCTCGTTAGTTACAATCTTTTTGCCGCTCTTTGTTTTTACGGTTACATTAACCTTGCCCGCTTTTTTGACATAGCCGTTTGCGCCTTTGATTTTAAAGATAGCAGGCTTGGCGCTGACATAGTTTGCGCCTGCGTTAACATTGTAGTACGCAGTTGAAAGTCCTGTGCCTTTTACCTTGGTTGACAGAGCATATTTTCCGTTTTTTCTGTCAGCAAGATTGATAGTCGCGCTCTTGATATACGAAGCGGCAAGTTTTTCTTTAACAGAGTACGAAGCGTTTGAAAAATCGGTCTGCACTGCACTCGCGTCATCAAGTGAAATCGCAATAAACACGATGCAGTCGCTGCCGTTTTTGAAAGCACCGATACCAACGCTCTTTGCGGCAACTGCCCTGTCAAGCGGCAAATCGTCAGATGTCATCAGTTCTTTAATGGAATCGGCTGTTATAGAGGTAACCGCTTTGCAAAAAATCGCCTGAGTGGTGTCGAGTTTTTTAAAAACCGTGTTCACCGCGCTGCCGTCGGGCAGATGAAAATCCGCGTCATAGTGCAAATCAATCGCCGCGGCAAACCTCTTAGCGCCTGCGGTCAGAGTCTTGTCAGGAACAAGAGCGTCAATATCATTGTCCGCTCTCATAGCGTTTACCGCGTCAAGCGCCGCTTTTGCCTGAGCGTTCATCTGCGTGCCTGTAACGGTTACCGTTACGCAGTCAGCCTCGGCAGCCTGAGCGCAAATGCTGAAACTTAATGTTGTGGCTGCTATAATCGCTGCCATAAATAATGATAATATCTTTTTCATAATTATCTCCCTTATATCTAATATAAAACTATTATATCACCGTGAACCGTCTCATGCAACAAAAAACACGCGGTGCGCCACCCGTCTTGTGCTATACGCACCTGTGCTACACAATATACGCCGTATTTACAATATACTTCTTTTTTGGTACAATATAATTCCGAGCAAAAAACGAAAGGAGTGACTTGAGTGGATTACCAAATTCCGCCGATTGGCGATATATGGAACGACGGCATTTTTAATGTTCCGAGCGTGATTGCGAACAAGTACATACGTCTTGCAAGCGCATACCAACTCAAGGCGCTTCTTGTTATTCTATCGAGTGGCGGCAAATGCACCAGCCGCGAGATTTCAAAGGCAATCGGCGTGCCTGAAAGCGAAGTTTGCGACCTGCTTGCCTTTTGGGTTGAGGAAGGCGTTTTGCTTGAAAATGGCACTGCGCCTGCGCCGAGCGCAGAGCCTGAACACAAGGCTGAAAGCGAACCTGTAACAACGCCTGAGCCGAAAAAGGCTGAAGAAATGCCTACACCTGTGCTGACGGCGTCAGATATCACAGCGATGATTCGCGATGACGAAAATCTGCACGATTTGTTCATTAACGCTGAGGATTTGCTCGGCAGGAGCATAAGTGCAGTCGAAAAAGAACTGCTTGCGAATATGTCGGCTTACTACGGTCTGCCAAACGAAATTGCGCTGATGATTTTGCAGTACTACAAAATTGAAAAAGAGAGCGGCAGGGCAATCGGCGTGTCGTATATGGCGGCGATGGCTAAGAACTGGAGCGAGGAGGGCATTACCACCCTCGGCGCCGCTGAGGAAAAACTGAAATCTATTGAGGAGAGCGACCGCCACTGGAACAAAATCATTGATATGAGCGGTATCCGCTACCGCAGACCAACCGCAAAACAGCGTGAAATGGTTAAAAACTGGCGCGCTGATTTTAACAGCGAGATGATTGCCCTCGCCTGCGAGGCTATGAGGGAAAACGCTGAACGTCCGACGCTCAAATATGTTGACTCCGTGCTGAAAAACTGGAAGAAAAAAGGTTTGAAAACGCCCGAGGACGTTGCAAACGACAACGAAAAGCACGAGAGCGCAAAGAGCGGCAAAAAAGGCGGCGACAAACTCGAGGGCAAGCCGTCGTTTGACATTGACAAGATACAGAACAAAATCTTTAACAACGATAATTTTGACATTTAGGAGCAAAGTATGTCCTATCCCAAAGAGATATATTTAAAAGCGGAGCGAATTCTTGAAAAACGCCGTGACAACGCCACTATGGAGGCTGAAATCAGGGCGGACGAAATAAGAAGTTCTCTTCCCGAAGTTGACGAAATACAAAACAAACTGTCGCGAATTGGTCTTGAACTGTCGCAGTTGTTTTTCTACAACGGTGACGCGCAGGAAAAAGTTGAAGAACTGCGCAAAAAGAGCAAAGAACTCACCGACGAGCGCGCAAAAATTCTTGCAAACAACGGCTACAAGCCAAACGCAATGAGCCCTGAGTTCATCTGCCCTGTATGCGAGGACAAGGGCTTTGTCGGCGGCAGAATCTGCAACTGTCACCGCCAACTTCTCAAAGATTTGATGAAAGAGGAACTGCGCAAAGTTGCGCCGCTTGACGACTGCACTTTTGACAATTTTGACACAGAAAAATACAGCGACAAGCCCGACGAAAACGGCATTATCCCGCGCGAACGCCTGACTAAAATTTTTGACGCTACAAGAAAATACGCTCAAAATTTTAGCCTGTCAAGTAAAAACTTGCTGTTTCTCGGCGGTCCAGGTCTTGGCAAAACGCATCTCTCACTTGCAATTGTAAATGTTGTTGTTAACCGCGGCTACTTCGTATGCTACGGCACAAGCCAGAATATCTGCGAGGATTTGCAGTCCGAGCAGTTTGGCAGGGACAGCGATATTTTTTATAAAAAACGCCATGTGCTTGACTGCGACTTGCTTGTGATTGACGACCTCGGCACCGAAATCAACAATCAGTATTCGATTGCTACTCTATATAACATTATAAATAGCAGAATCCTTGCAAAGAAGCCAACAATAATTAGCACAAATTATAAATTTAAAGCACTTGAGGATAAATATAACAAGCGAATAACAAGCCGCATTACCGGGGAATACTTGCGTATGCAGTTCCTCGGAACAGACATAAGGAACGAGTAATATGGGAAACAGAGCAGACAAAGCAAAAGAGTTGTTTATGAGCGGCTGCAACTGCAGTCAGGCGGTGTTTCTTGCGTTTGCCGACAAGTACGGCGTTGACGAAGATACTGCGCTGAAAATTGCCTCGTCCTTTGGCGGCGGAATGGGCAGAAGCCGCGAGGTGTGCGGTGCGCTGTCGGGTATGCTGATGGTGTGCGGTATGGAAACAGGCAGCGCGGACGTAAAAGACACGGCACAAAAGGCGGAGAACTACCGCGTAGCGCGTGAACTTATGGACGCATTTCGCGAGGATAACGGCTCTATCTACTGCCGCGAACTGCTCGGACTTGCACAAAACGCAAAGGAGAGCCACATTCCCGCAGCACGCACAAAGGAATACTATAAAAAGCGCCCCTGTGCGGAAATTGTCCGCTCAGCAGCGCTGATTTTGGAAGAAAAATTTGATTAAAAGTATGGGCGGACTGCAAAGTCCGCCCTTTTCTGTTGTTTGCCAAATTTTACAACTTTTTGTCCGCTTTTTACAAATTCGATAAACGCTCTGTTCTTTGTGGTATTATGCAACTGTCGACAAAACAACACCACTAAAGGAGAGAGAAAAATGAAAAAAATTATAAGTTTATTACTCGCATTAATTACAATTACAACAATTATAGTTACATCAGGCACAACAGCTTTTGCGTATACAGCACATAACGAAAAAGAAGCTGTCGATTGGGCAGAATACAGAGGCAATAATAAAATCAAAGTAGGCGACGGTCAGTGCGTTGCGCTAATCAGAGCATATTACGAATATCTTGGCGTTCCGTGTCCGGGCGGTAACGGTAATGAATACGCTACAAACACGCTGCCAAACGGCTGGAAACGTTATCCTTACACAAGCGGATTCGTTGCAAAACCTGGCGATATTGCAGTATGGACATACAACAAATGGGCAGGAAGTTACGGACACGTTGCAATTGTCACCTCTGCAAACGCATCTACTATGAATTATGTTGATCAGGGCAAGACTTACGGTTACAAATGTCACAATGGCAGTTTAGCATACTCTGCTAAAGACTGGACTTTTTACGGTGTAATCAGGCCTGATTTTGTACCGTTTACTCTTACAGATTTTCAAAATGCCACATTAACACCGAATAATGCAAAAATATCATACAAAATCAGTAATCCAAACGTCATCGCAATTGAAAAACGCGCATACGCTTTTAAAAAACACAGCGCTGAAAAGTGGAGCGGCAATGTTGTAAAATACTCAACACCCGTAAAAAATAGTATTAAGTGTGGTCTGTCCCTGACAAGTCTTGCGGAAAGTACTGTTTACGATCTTCGTTTCAGCGCCTACGCAAACGGACAGTGGCACCATATGTACGCTTCTTTTACCACCCCTGCCAAGACTTCCATTGCAGGTACATCTGTGCCGAATGCAAAGGTTAAATACACCGGCAGCAATATCTCGACTGCTTCACTGCTCAATGTAAATGTCGGCGGCAAAAAACTCGCCGCAGGTAACGACTACACCGTATCGCCGAGCACGGTTAAAGATATCGACAAACACAAAGTTACTATCACAGGCAAGAACTGGTACAAGGATTCGGCAACTGCTTATGTTACCGTTTATCCTAAAACGCCTACAGTAAACAGCGTTACTTACAACCGCACCACAAACAGAATCAGCGTTAAATGGGCACGTGTTGCCGTGTGCGATTACCAACAGGTTGCTATCAGCACATCACCTAACTTTGAGCCGTCAAAAACCTGCATCTATAGAGTAGACCAGAATAAACAGTCTGCATCATTTTGCAAGATTACTTTCAACGGGACGCAGACCACTATCAAAAAAGGCAAAACCTACTATGTGCGAATGAGAGCATACAAAACCGTAAACGGCACCAGAATTTACGGCGCTTATGGCGCAAAAAAGGCTATAAAATGCAACTGATTATTGAAAAAGTACGTCCCTTAAAAAGACGTACTTTTTTTGTACAAATGTCAGAATTATAAACTAATTATAAACTCGTGAAAATAGTTGTTGACTTTTTAAAATTTGGGACTATAATGTGCGTGACAAATGAAAAAACGCATTTGTTAATACTAAAAAACAGGAGGAAGTTTACTATGTATAAGCTCTTAATGAACTGCGCAAATATCCTTGCTATGAGCGACCCGGCTTATGTAGTTTGCAAAAGAAGAAATGATTTATAATAAGCCGAATAAATGACGACGAACCGCTTGAGATTTAACTTCAAACGGTTCGTTTTTTTGTTGTTAAAATACGGTTTCCACAACTCTGTCGGCGTCTTTTGGCGAGTAGCGCCAGTGCTTAATAATCCCCGACGACACGGCGTATTTGAGTGCGCTGTCCGCCTGGGCGGGGCAGGTGTCTACAACTACAAGTTTAATCTTCATTTTTTCAGGTATAATCGACTTGATAAACACCGACACGCGCTGACCTGCGCTGAGCGGCATGCCGAGTTCCGCAAGACCTGCGAGGTTTGGCGTGAGTTCCACAAAAATGCCGTAACTCTCCACGCTGCGAACAGTGCCAACCACTGTTTCGCCAACAAAAAAGTTTGCAGCATTTTCCTCCCACGTTCCGAGCAATTCCTTGAGCGTAAAAGTCAGTTTGCCGTCATCACGGCTTTTGAGCGCACACTTTATCATTTCGCCGTCGTGCAGTCGCTCGCGCGGGTGACTTATGCGCGACACCGACAGCATATCAATCGGAATCAGGCTGTTAATGCCGCAACCGATATCAATAAACGCTCCAAAACCCTCGAGCCGCGTAACGCGCGCGTCAATAATTTCACCGCATGAGAGGTTATCTATGTACTCCTTTTCGCACTGCAGTTGCGCCATTCTGCGTGACAGGACAACAACTTTTTTGCCGCTGTCGTCCTTTTGATAACCGACCACCCTGAAACAAACGCGCTTGCCGACTTTTGAAATCAGCGCGATATCACGCACCGTACCTTCAATAATGCCGACAGCACCCTCGGCACGCGGAATTACCCCCTCGGTAAATCCGAGGTCAACGTGCAAATTATGCTCCCTGTCGCAAAGCATAACCTTGCCCTCAAATATAGCGCCCGAATCTATTGCCGCCTTTACATCGGCAAAACCTTTAAAATCTGCAATCAAGGCGTTGTTTGCGCCTTCGGGATAAAACTTCAATTTCACCATTCCTTTTATAACTCGTACATTATTTATATGCCGCAAAATAATTATTTATGTTGATAATGGCAAATGTTAGTGCTATAATATATAAGATTATAAATTAGTGATGTGATTTTTATGAACATAAACGTTGGCGACAGACTGCTAATGAAAAAACCGCACCCCTGCGGCAGCAAAGAATTTGAGGTGCTGAGAATCGGCGTGGATTTTAAAATCCGCTGCGCTGGCTGCGGACGTGAAGTTATGGTGCCGAGAAATAAGATTGAGAAAAATATTAAAAATGTTCTCTGAAGGAGAAACCTATGTTTGACAAATTACTTGAAGTTGAAAACAGATATAACGAGGTGAACGACCTTGTCTGCCAGCCTGAAGTGGTTGCGGATATGGAACAGTACACCAAATTAATGCGCGAACTCAAAGGACTCACCCCTGTTGTTGAGAAATTCCGCGAATACAAAGCCGCAAAAGACACATACGACGAGTCAAAAGAAATGCTTAACGACTCCTCGCTTGACGATGATTTTGCCGCTATGGTTAAAGACGAATTTGAGCAGAGCAAAGAGGATATTGAGCGAATTTCGGAAGAACTCAAGATTCTGCTGCTTCCGCGCGACCCTAACGATGACAAGAACGTTATCATCGAAATCCGCGGCGGTGCGGGCGGCGAGGAGAGCGCTCTGTTTGCCGGCGTGCTGTACAGAATGTACAGTATGTACGCCGAGGCAAAAGGCTTTAAGACCGAAGTGCTTTCTGCAAACGAAACGGGGCTTGGCGGCTACAAGGAAATCAGTTTTTCCGTAGTCGGCGACGGCGCATACTCGCGATTTAAGTTTGAATCAGGCGTTCACCGTGTTCAGCGTGTGCCTGAAACCGAGAGCCAGGGACGTATTCACACCTCGACCACTACGGTTGCCGTGTTGCCCGAAGCGGAGGAAATTGACTTTGAAATAAGCGACAAGGATTTGCAGATTGACACCTTCCGTTCAAGCGGCGCAGGCGGTCAGCACATCAACAAGACCTCGTCCGCAATCCGCATTACGCACATACCGACAGGCACGGTTGTTGAATGTCAGGACGAGCGTTCACAGCATAAAAACAAAGAAAAAGCGCTCAAAGTTCTGCGCGCAAGACTTTATGACGCGGAGAAAGCAAAGCACGACGCTGAAATCGCAGGCGAGCGCAAGGCGCAAGTCGGCACAGGCGACCGCAGCGAGCGCATAAGAACCTACAACTATCCGCAGGGCAGAGTCAGCGACCACCGCATTAACCTGACCCTTTACAAACTTGAACAGATACTCAACGGCGACCTTGATGAACTGATTGACGCGCTCATCACAGCCGACACTGCGGAAAAACTTAAAGCGTCGCAGGAGTAAAATGCTTTGCATTTTACAGTGTCCGGTGTCCAGATACCAGAATCCAGAAATCAGATATGAAAACTTTACTGCTTTCGACAAGTGAACAGGACATAGAAAAAGCCGGTGCGATAATACGCGGCGGCGGTCTTGTTGCGTTCCCGACTGAAACGGTTTACGGTCTGGGGGCAAACGCGCTTGACGAAAAAGCGGTTAAAAGCATTTATGCCGCAAAGGGCAGACCGAGCGACAATCCGCTGATTGTCCACGTTGCAAAAAAAGAGGACATCGCGCCCCTCGTGCGTGAAATAACGCCAAAAGCGCAGGCGCTGATTGACGCTTTTTTTCCTGCTCCGCTGACAGTTATTCTGCCAAAAGCGGACATAATCCCAAACACAACAAGCGGCGGGCTCGACACTGTCGCAATCCGAATGCCGCAAAACGAAACGGCGCGCGCAGTAATTGCCGCGAGCGGAGTTCCTGTTGCCGCACCGAGCGCCAACACAAGCGGACTGCCGTCACCGACTAAGGCAAAATATGTAATTGATGATATGAACGGCAAAATTGACGCTATTATCGACGGCGGCGACTGCGAAGTGGGCGTTGAATCAACTGTTATCACGCTTGCAACCGATGTGCCGACAATCCTGCGGCCAGGCGCAATCACAAAAGAGATGATTGAAAATGTTATCGGCACAGTTGAAATTTCACCTGCCGTGCTGAACGAACTCGGCGAAAATGAAACTGCCGCCTCCCCCGGTATGAAGTACAAGCACTACGCCCCAAAGGCGGAAATTGTGCTTGTTGACGCTGACAAAGAAACTTACAAAAACTTTGTTAACTCGCGCAAAAGCGCATACGCTCTCTGCTTTGACGGCGACGATGTAACTATTGACCGCGTAACCTACGGCAGCGAGAGTGATGACGCCGAGCAGGCACGCGAACTTTTTGACGCGCTGCGCAAACTTGATGAACTCGGCGCAAAACGCGTGTACGCCCGTATGCCGCACAAAGACGGCGTTGCAATGGCGGTGTACAACAGGCTTATCCGCGCGGCAGCGTTTCGCATAATTGATTTGAAAAAGCCGTTTACTATCGGTTTGACAGGCGCAACAGGCGCAGGCAAAGGACACATCTGCAAAGAACTTGAAGCGCTCGGCTTCAACATAATTTACAGCGACCTTGTGGCGCGCGAAGTAGTGCAAAAAGGCTCGCCGCTACTTGACAAACTTGCTGACGAATTCGGCGCGGATATACTTAAAGACGGCGAACTTGACCGTGCGCTGCTTGCAGAGCGTGCGTTTGCCGACAAGTCGCACACAGCAAAACTCAACAGCATAATGCACCCTGCGATAATCAGCAGGTGCGAGGAACTTGCGCACGGGCTCACTGTGCTTGACGCCCCGCAACTTTTTGAAGCACACGCAGAGGATAAGTGCTACAAAATCGTTGCAGTAACTGCGCCAAAGGAACTGCGCGCACAGCGTATTATAGCGCGCGACGGCATAACTGCAAAGCAGGCGGAGCAACGAATTTCCGTACAGTTTGACGATGAATATTACATAAATCACAGCGACTATGTCATAATAAATGACGGTCGTGAAATAAAAACTCAGATTAACCAGATACTGGCAAAAATATTTTAGGAGGTTACACAATTATGAGTGAAAAAACGAAACAGCTCAAAGAAATGCTGTTTAACAAGAAAGAAAACGCTATCGACTTTATGTCTGACGAAGAACTTGCCGTTTGCGACGAGTTCTGCGAGGGATACAAAGAATTCCTCGGCGAGTGCAAGACCGAGCGCGAAGTTGCCGCCTGGGTTGAAAACCTTGCAATCAACAACGGCTTTGTTAAGTTTGACGAGTTTGGCGAGCCGCTTGAAGCAGGCGACAAAGTTTACTACGCAAACAGAGGCAAGTCGATTATTCTTTGCGTTAAGGGCAAAAGAAGCATAAAAGACGGCGTTCGTATTTCTGCGGCGCATATCGACTCGCCGAGAATCGACCTCAAGCAATGCCCGATTTACGAGCAGGATGGTCTCGGACTCTTTAAAACACACTACTACGGCGGTATCAAAAAGTACCAGTGGGTTGCAATTCCGCTGTCGCTGCACGGCAGAATCTGCAAAAACGACGGCACGTTTGTTGACGTAAAAATCGGTGAAGCACCCGGCGAGCCGAAGTTCTGTATCACAGATATTCTTCCGCACCTCGGCAAAGAGCAGATGAGCCGCAAGACAAATGAAATTGTGCAGGGCGAGGAACTCAACGTAGTTATCGGCTCACGCCCGTTCAAGGACGACGAGGAAAGCGAGCGCATTAAACTCAACCTGCTCTCGCTGCTTTACGAAAAGTACGGCATTGTTGAACGCGACTTCCTGTCTGCTGAACTTGAACTTGTGCCTGCGTTCACCGTTGACGACATCGGTTTTGACCGCTCGCTCATCGGCGGCTACGGCCACGATGACAGGGTTTGCTCATACCCCGCGCTGCAGGCAATTCTCGACATTGACGAGGTGCCTGAATACACCGCTATCACCGTGCTGACTGACAAGGAAGAAGTTGGCTCTGACGGCAACACAGGTCTGAATTCGTCATACCTGCGCTACTTTATTGAGGACTTGGCGAGATTTGAGGGCTTTGAGGGCAGAGATGTTCTGCGCAACTCAAAGTGTCTGTCTGCCGATGTTAACGCAGCGTTTGACCCGACATGGCCGTCACCGTTTGAAAAGAACAACGCAAGTTTTGTTAACCACGGCGTTTGCGTTACAAAGTTCACAGGCGCATACGGCAAGAGCGGCACATCTGACGCTTCTGCTGAATTTGTAAGTTGGGTTAAGACTCTGCTTGAAGAAAATGATGTGCTTTGGCAGAGCGGCGAACTCGGCAAGGTTGACGCAGGCGGCGGCGGTACAGTCGCTATGTATGTTGCAAATATGGACGTTGATACAATCGACGTCGGCGTGCCTGTGCTTTCAATGCACGCACCGTACGAAATCGTTGCAAAAACCGACGTTTACTACGCATACAAAGCATTCCTCACATTCTTTACAAAATAGCCAACCGACAACGGCTAACTGCCAACTGCATACGGCTAACTAAAAAAGGACTTCTGCGAAGTCCTTTTTACTATTTACAAAAATAATGATTGCCGATTACCTTGATAACAGGGCGTGAGCGCATCCATGCGTTACTCGTTTTAGCGGGGTTATAGTAGTAAATTGCGCCGCCTGACGGGTCCCAACCGTTAATAGCGTCCTGCGCGGCTCGCTTTGCCGACTCCGCAACAGGCTGATACCAGTTTGAATCATACACGCAGGAAAACGCGCCGTTCTGGTAAACTACGCCGCTTATCGTGTCGGGAAACGAGGGGTGCGCCACACGGTTGAGTATAACTGCGCCGACTGCTACCTGACCCTCGTAACTCTCGCCGCGCGCCTCCGCCGAGATAACTTTTGCAAGCAGGTTGACCTCTGCCGCTGTGTACTTGCCGCCTCCCGACGAGCCTGACGACGAGCCGCCAAGACCGAGATATAGCAACGTCTGCGGTCCTGCAATTCCGTCAACCGTGATACCGCAGTTGCGCTGAAACGCAATCACCGCGTTTTTTGTCTGCGTGCCGTAAATTCCGTCCACCGCACCATAGTAATAGCCAAGGCTTTTGAGTTTTGTCTGTATGCTCCTGACCTCGCTGCCTGTTGAGCCGTAGCGCGACAGCGCATATGTGCTGTCCTCGCTGAAAAGCGTATTGCCGACAGCATATGAACCAAACGCCACCGCAACCGCCATAATCAGGACAACGGCAATTTTAATCACATTTTTGAGTGTGTTTGTCATTTTGCCACCTCCTGAATAACAGCCGACAGCACAAACGACAGCGCTGTGCCTGCGCCTATGCCGCAAACGACATACATAATGTTAAGAAAAACGTCCTTCTTTGTGCGCTTACTCTTTGGCGGTTTTTTGATTTGGCGTGCGATATTCTGTGCTTCGCTGTGGAGTTTTTGCTCGTCCGCAGACGCTCCGTTTGCGCTGACAAAAAACAAAATTTTGTCAAAGTACGGCGACTCGGGATTAGTCACTTCTAAAATCTGCCTGTTGATACCTTTAATCATCAAATTCAGTCCTTTCAAATTATACATATAGTGTTTGCCGCGCGGCAAAATTTATGCAAAAATTGGCTTGTCGATTTTTGTGAAAAATGAGAATAAAATTTTGCTTGACAAGCGTTTTTATAAACCGTTTGTAATAATGCGCCAAACTTCAACATTGTTGAAAACTCGGTGCAAAATGTTGAAAACATAACCAAAAAAGGCTATAAATACGGCTTTTTTTGGTGTTCAAAACAGGTTTGTTCATAATTTATGCGTAGTTTTGAACATTTTACACATAGTTTTCAACATTACAATTTTTTAATTATTTTTTGTACAAATTGCCCTTTTTCACTTTCCCTCTTGACAAAAAAATGTTATAATTCTTATATTACAAATAGTTGACGGAGAGCAAATATGGAAGTTAAAATTATTGGCAGCGACATCGTTGTAAGCGGTGTGGAATGTCTTGACCTTGACCTTACCCTTGACTGCGGTCAGGCGTTCAGATGGGTGAAGCAGGGCGACGGCTCTTACAGCGGCGTTGCGGGCGGATATTTTTTAAATATCTCAAAAAATGAAAACGGCGATTTGATTTTTGAAAACACAACTAAAGAGAGTTTTGACACTTTTTTCAGAAATTATTTTGATTTGGACAAAGATTATAAAAAAATCTGCGACACGCTCAAAGAGGACGAACTTTTGCGCGCCACGATTGACGAATATTACGGCATACGCATATTGAATCAGGAGCCGTGGGAAGCGCTCTGTTCATTTGTAATCAGCCAGCAAAACAACATAAAGCGAATAAAACTGATTATCACGCGGCTTTGCAGCGCCTACGGCGACGAGGTTGCAGACGGCTGGTACACCTTCCCCTCCGCCCAAAAACTTGCCGCGCTGGGCGAACAGGACTTTGCAGCGCTCGGTCTTGGATACCGCGCAAAGTATGTTGAAAAACTTGCAAAAGACGTAGCGAGCGGCGCAATCGACCTTGAAAAAATAAAAAGCCTCCCGCTTGAGGAGGCAAGGAAAGAACTGCTGCAGATTTACGGCGTGGGCATAAAAGTTACAAACTGCGCGCTGCTGTTCGGTTTTCAGTTTTACAGCGCGTTCCCCGTTGACGTGTGGATGAAGCGCGTTATGGAATACTACCCCGACGGACTGCCAAAGTGCTTTGACGGCATTGAGGGCATTGCACAGCAGTATCTGTTCCACTGGGCAAGAAACAATCTTTAAGACTCAAGGAATTCGCTACGCTCATAAGGAACGTGCTGCGCACGAAAGACTCAAGTAATATAATAGGTGTGGACGGAGTCCACCCTCAATTCATCATTCATAATTCATCATTCGTAATTTAAATGGGAGGGCGTTGCCCTCCCTTGTTTATTCAAGATTGTTTGTCAAAAGCATAATCGCCGTGAGTGCGGCTACAGGCGCCGTCTGCGTGCGTAGAATACGTTTGCCGAGTGTTGCAACGCTTGCGCCGCCTGCCTTGATGAGTTCGACCTCGTCCCCGTCAAATCCGCCCTCCGGTCCGATATAGACCGAAACGCTTTTAACATCGGGGGTAACAAGCGATGTCAGCGGCTCGCCGCCGCCTTCGTAAAACACGATTTTGAGGTCGCTGTTATCATCTGCGAGCGCCTGCTTTAGCGTAACTTGCGGCGCAATTTCGGGAATAATTCCACGTCCGCTCTGCTGTGCGGCTTCAAGCGCTATTTTTGAATAGCGCTCGTTTTTCTTTTTTGCGCCCTTTTCGTCAGGGCGGCTGACGCACCGCTTTGTGAGAGTCGGCACAATCTTACAAACGCCGAGTTCGGTGCATTTTTGGATAATATCTTCCATCTTGCTGCCCTTAGGCACGCCCTGATAAATCGTTACTTTGCAATCAGGCTCGCTGTCATTTGCCTGCTGATAGCAAACTGTGAGCGACACGGTGTCCTTTGTGACAGCGTCAATCTGACAGCCGTAGTCGTTGCCGCTGCCGTCAGTTACGGTGAGCATATCGCCAACACGCATACGCAGAGATTTAGCAATGTGCCGCGCCGGCTCGCCGTCGAGTATAAAATTTTTGTCAGGTGTAAAATCAATAAACAGTTTTTGCATAATTACTTAATTTTCAACGCTCTCAAGGAATTGAGTATTGCAAGCACGGAAATACCGACATCTGAAAATGCGGCAAACCACATTGGCACTTCCTTTTTCATAAATACCGCTAAGACAAGCACAATCGCCTTGACCGACAGTGCCACAACGATATTAACACGCGAAATATCAAACGCTTTTTTAGCCGCTCTGTGGGCAAAACGGTACTTTTCGCGCTCGTTGCCCTCAGTGATAATAATGCCTTCCTTGCCGTGATTTTTGTGCAAATTTTCAAGTGCGCTTGAGTGATAAATGTAAATGCCTTTTTTGGTGCAGGCGTCAATCGCGCAGGAAAATGAAAGCGGCACGGAAATTACAATCGCGCACGGGCAAGCGATAACAAGAACCTCAAGTCCACGGTAAAACCATTCGCGCAGAGAGCCGCCGAAAATTGGCGGAACAACCATAACAATCAGCGCAATCGCTGTAATTACAGGCGTGTAAATCTTTGCAAACCGCGCTATAAAAGACTCGCTCTCGGTAGTTTCGTGAACATGAGCGCCGTGCTCCTTTTCTTCAATTTTGCGTATCTGCTTTTTACTTTTTGAAAGCGCCGCACCGTGAATATACTCGCCTACTGCGTAAAGCAGCATAACCGAGCAGCCCTCGCTAAACTCGCGCAGTGCAAACGCGCCGAGCGAGGCAACGCTAATCATCAGGCACTCGTTAAAAATATTTTTGCCAAGCACGTCTTCAACCGCATGTTTGACAATGTCAAATCCAACAGCGAGGTATGATATACAAAAACACAAAATGTTCAGCGCTTCAGGGGCGTGGGTCAGTTTTTCAAGCACAATGCCGATAACAAAAAACACTGCGGACACGATAATCTTAATCATTTCACCGCGCTTGATTTCGTCAAAATTTTCGTGATTGTGCGAATGGTCGTGCGTGTGATAATGTTCGTGCTTGCCGCCGTGGTTGTGGCTGTCGTTATGCCCGCTGTGGTCGTGGTGCGAGTGTTCAAAAACCAAATCTTCTGCCATATGTATCACTCCTCAATATGCTCAATCGCCATATTAATGATAGTTTTAACATGGTCGTCGGCAAGGGAATAAATCATCTTTTTACCGTCGCGGCGGCATTTTACAAGATGATTTTGCTTGAGCGCACGGAGTTGGTGCGACACCGCAGTTTGCGTTGCGCCGATTTTATCAACAATCTGAGTTACGTTGAGTTCGCTCTCAAAAAGGGAGAGCAGAATTTTAATCCTTGTAGGGTCGGAAAACATCTTAAAGAGTTCCGCCATATCATATATTTCTTCTTCTAACATAAAGCACCTCATATACAGGTTTTGCTCATATGATTCATATGAATCATATGAACGGTGCTATTATATATCCGAAACGCGAAAAAGTCAATATTTATCTTAAAACACTTCTATCCTGCCTGATTCGCTGATTACTATAATATTCAGGTCGGCAATGCGATACCCGCGCTGTGACAAAAAGTCGGCAAGCGTTTTTTCGGTAAAACCGAGCGAAGCAAGGCGTGCGTAATCAAGCCTGCCGCCCTGATACACAACGTAACTCATACCCTCGCGTACAGGGGCAAAGTTAAAGTCCCTTGGCTCAAGGGGACGCTTGATTGCCTTTGGCAAAATGCTGATACTTCCGTCTTTTTCAAGCACGGCGGTATCGACATCCGCAATATTAAAGTAGCCGCGCCTGCGCGCCGCCGCCATAATGTCGAACTCCGTGAGCCTGCTTTTTTTAAGATTGTCATAAACAAATGCGCCCTCGCGCATTAGAATTTGCGGTTTGCGCCTGCGGCACATCAGGGCAATCATTACTGCTTGTAAAACAATTACAGCGCACAATAACAAAACGTATAATACATCCATAATATCACCGCTTTTATTATGTGCCGACGCCGATAAAATATGAATTGCAAAATCATATATATAATGATATAATACTATTACTATAATCAAGGAATAACAGATGAAAAAGTATTACTACACTGCCGGCATAACGGGAATTGTTGTTAACCTTTTGCTGTTTGCCGTAAAACTTTATATCGGCAACGCCACGTTTTCGCTGACAATTTACTGCGACGCGATTAATAATCTCGGCGACACATTTTCCGGCTCGGTTGCAATGCTCGGATTTATACTTGCCGTAAAACTTGGCGACAAACGCTCGCTGCGCGCGCAGAGCCTCGCGGCGTTTGTAATCAGCATTGTGATTGCGCTGACAGGTTTGTTTTTTGTTTACCGCGGACTTGACAGGTTGCTGTATCCTGCGGCGGTAGCGTACACAAACAATTATATTGCAATTATTATTGGTACAATTTTTGCAAAACTTATACTCGGCGCACTGCTTGTAAGGCTTAACAAAAAAGCGCCGTCGCCAATAACAAAGGCGCTTGCGCTTGACAGTTTTCTCGACTGCTTTATAACGCTGTTCACGCTGATGAGCACACTGCTTGTGGCCAAAGTTAACTTTGCGTTTGACGCATATTTTGCACTGCTGTGCGGCAGCGCAATCACGGCGGAAGCGGTGCGGTGCATTGTTAAGGAAACCAAATATCTGATAAATGAATAAGGGGAATTCATATGGCTAATAAGGAAAAGAAAGTTAAAAAAGAAAAGGTGAAAAAAACGCCCAAACAAAAACGCAAAATTGCGCTGAAGGTAATTATTGCGATTGTTGTGATTATTGCGCTGCTTGCAGGCATACTTGCGGTGCTTAACGTTGTGAGCGTTAAGTCGAACGCAGCATTTATACGCGATAACATTGAGGCGGTTAAGTACGAAAAGCAACTCAACCCCGAAAAGGACGACAAAGGCAGGTATACCTTTGTGACTGATGAAGATTTTAAGGTGCTGCAAATCACCGACGTACATATCGGCGGCGGAGTGCTTTCATCGGGCAAGGACAGCGAGGCGATTAACGCTGTTGCCGCAATGGTTACAACCGAAAAACCCGACCTTGTAATTGTCACCGGTGACGTTGCTTACCCTGTGCCGTATCAGTCGGGAACTTTCAACAATATCGAGAGCGCAAAACTTTTTGCAAGCCTTATGGAAAAACTCGGCGTGTACTGGTGCCTCGGTTTCGGCAACCACGACACTGAACTTTACTCCTACGCCGACCGCGAAAAAATCTGCAGCCTGTACGAGAGCAAGGAATATCCGCACTGTCTTATTCAGGCAGGCGACAAGGACGTTGACGGCTACGGCAACTATGTAATCAACATCAAAAATTCAAAGGGCGCAATCACACAGAGCCTGTTTGTGTTTGACTCGCACTCATACGTTGACGGCGACTATTTCGGTATCAGGTGGAAGTACGACTGCGTACATAAAAACCAGGTTGACTGGTACAAAAAGACGGTTAAGGAGCTTACCGACGAAAACGGCGGCGTTCAGCCGAAGTCGCTCGCGTTCTTCCACATTCCTCCGCAGGAGATGGCAGACGCGTTTGCTGAATACAAAAAAGCCGGCTACAAGGACACCGAAAACGTTAAGGTTAAATACGGTGTTATCAAAGAGGGCGGCGAGTTTATCGGCTCAAGCAATTACAACTACGGACTGTTTGACGCCTTCCGTCAGAACGGCACTCAGGGCGCGTTCTTCGGCCACGACCACCTTAACAATATGTCGCTTGAATACAAGGGCGTAAGGCTGACTTACGGCTATTCAATCGACTTCCTCGCATACCCGGGTATCAATAAATACGGCTTGCAGCGCGGCTGCTCACCGATTACAATTAAACCTGACGGAACTTTTGAAAGCACGCAGGAAAACTACTATCAGTCAAAGTACGTTTCTGTTAAAGAAAAGGCGCCTGTTGACCTTGAAAATGATATGTCCGACGAAACCGGCGGCGTTGAAAACCCGTTTGCAGAGGAATAGCATATATTAAATATTTGCAGATAAAAATGACTCAGTTCCTCAGAACTGAGTCATTTCAGCGTGTCGACAAACCTTATAGTATAACGGAAACACGCTGGCAGACTTTAGATAAAAGTGCTGCTCACGCGGAGCGATGTGGTCATCGCTCCCTACAAGGATGTACATAAAATGCGTGGTTATGCCCTTTATATAAAGTATAAAATGACTCAATCCGTCTGGATTGAGTCATTCTTTGTTGTTTCGGCTTTGGTTGTAGTTTCGGTCTTTTCCTTTTCGTCAGCCTTGGTTGTAGTTTCAACCTTCTTCTTTTTGGTCGTTGTTTCAGACTTTTTCTTTTTGCGGGCTTTTGTAGTAGTTTCAACCTTTTCTTTTTTATCTTTTTTCGACTTGCTGTCTTTCTTTGCCTTTTCGGACTTTTTCTTTGCTTTGGTTTCAGACTTTTTAGTCGTGGTTTCCGGCTTAACGTCAAGTTCAAGCTTTTCCGGTTTTACATAATTTTCATCAACATACTTTTCGATTTTAGTTATCGCGCCGTGGAAAATGTCAATGTTGTTGTAATTGCCGTAGGTGTGGATAATATGCGGAATCATCGCCTTTTCACAGTAGAACTCCAGCACGTCCTTTGCCGCTGCGTACTGGTGGGTGCTGTTTGTGTGAATATCCGCCTTCTGGTCGCAGAGGATTACGTTAATCTCCTTGCCCGTGTCAAACGTAATGCGGTACTTTGTGCCGATTGTTGAGCCGTAGTACGAGCCCATTGCAACACAGTAGCAGCCGTCAACCATACGCACGCCGGTCTTTTTGTCGGTATAGCACTCCTTGGAGTTGAGCAGCCTGTACTGCGGCGTGCTCTTTGCCGTAACGGCGGTGTAGTATGCAAAGGTCTTGATTTCGCCGCTTACGTCGGGCAAACCCATTTTTTCAAGCGTTGTGGTGCGCTCGACATTTGAAAAACCGCTGTAGCAAAGCTTTTTCCTGCCGCTTGCGTTGCGGTGGTATACAGCCGCCCTGGCTTTATAATAATAGGTCTTTGCGTCGTCGACTGTCTTATCGGTATAAGCCGTTTTGGTATAGTCGACCTCGGCAATTTTTTCGTACATATCGCCGCCCTTTTCCTTGCGGTAAATATGTACCTTTGAGCCCTTGTGCGCGTTTGAAATTTCTAAATCAACCGCATCGCTGTGCGTCTTTTTGATTTTTATGTCCGGGTCGTTCATTCCGGTGGTGAAGTCCTTGAAACCAAGCAACTCACCCGTGTTGGAATTAATAAATCCGTACTGATATGTTGTACCGGGAAGAAGATTTGTAAACCTGTGAGATGTTTCGGTAGTAGTAAAATACGGCTCCCACTTCTGCTGAATTGCATTGAAGCGGCAGATTGTGTAACCGAAAACTATACGCTCGCAGCTCCAGCTCAGCGTAACGCTTGAAGCGTCGGCGTCAGTAACGCTGACCCTGAAAGCGCCTTCGTCCACAAGTGATTCCTCTTTACCCAGCGAAGTGAGCATATCAAAATTTATTTGAACGTCGTTCGGTGTATGCGTGAGATTGCTGATGGTGTCCTCCTTCAGCACTTCGTCCTGCTGCGCCGAAGCGGCAAAACCGCAGAGCGTACAGGTAAGCACGCAGATTATCACCGCAACGAGTCTGATAACTAACTTCTTTATGGTGATACTTCCCTTCGTTGTAACTAAAATGTAATAATTATATATCATATTTTTTTGAATTTGTCAAATTTGCACCCGTTTTACTTGACAAATACGACGATTGTCATATAATAGTATTGCAAATATTTCGGGGCGAGGTGCAAATCCTCACCGGTGGTAAAGTCCACGACTTCCGCACGGCGGAACTGATACGGTGAAATTCCGTAACCGACGGTAATTGCTCAAATCAAACGAGCATAAGTCCGGATGAGAGAAATAATATTGTATAATATATTATGGTACAATATCATCGCCTCCGATTTTTCGGGGGCGTTCTCTTTTGGCGAAATTTGCAGAAGGAGGATTTATTATGAAAAACACAAAAACAAAAAAAGTAAACACACGCCTTATCGCAGGTTGCGGTATGCTCACAGCGGCGGCAGTCGTGCTGCAGTATCTTGAAATACCGATTCCGTTCATACCGAGTTTTATAAAACTCGACTTTTCCGATTTGCCCGAACTGATAGGCGCATTTGCATACGGTCCGCTTGCAGGCGTGGTGATTGCGCTTGTCAAAAACATTATCCACCTTGCCGTGAGCCAGAGCGGATACATCGGTGAACTGTCAAACTTTATTCTCGGCGCTGTGTTTGCAGGCGTTGCAGGTTTGATTTACAAAAAGTACCGCACGATGAAGGGCGCGCTTGTGGGCGGAATTGTCGGAGCGCTGGCAATGGCGGCGATAAGTTTTCCGTCAAACTTATATATTGTTTATCCGTTTTACTACAACTTTATGCCAAAGGAAGTTGTGCTTGAAGCGTATCAGGCAATCGTGCCGTCAATGAAGAGCATTGAGCAGTCGCTGCTTATATTCAATATACCGTTCACGTTCATCAAAGGCATACTGTGCGTTGTGATTTCAATGCTGATATACAAGCCGCTGCGACCGTTACTAAAAGGCAAAACCGAATAATCACTTTAATATTTATTTAACCTTCCTGTGTAAAACTGTCATCACAGGGAGGTTTTTATTATGAAAAAAATCAAAGGTTTTGCTAAAA
>ONXZ01000022.1:11841-13900 GCA_900321905.1 uncultured Eubacteriales bacterium | reverse complement strand
GCGATAATCGGCACTTCAATGCCTTTAACCCTGCACATTTCGACAAAATTCAGGAACTTGTCGTTGTCAAAAAACATCTGCGAGGTGAGGAAATCAAGCCCGCAGTCAACCTTTTGTTTCAGGTATTCAATATCCTCAACGCGGTTTTTGCTCTCAGGGTGAATTTCAGGGTAGCACGCGCCGCCAATGCAAAAATCACCGATAGCCTTAATCTCGTCAATCAGTTGGTATGCGTGCTCGTAGTATTGCTCGTCAGGGAACACAAACCCCTCGGGGATATCGCCGCGCAGCGCGAGGATATTTTCAATGCCGTTGTCCTTCAGTTCGGCAACAACGTTTTGGATTTTATCACGCGTAGACGTCAGGC
The DNA here is from genome assembly GCA_900321905.1 of uncultured Eubacteriales bacterium. Lineage (GTDB taxonomy): Bacteria > Bacillota > Clostridia > Oscillospirales > Acutalibacteraceae > Eubacterium_R. The sequence continues at coordinate 13,533 of ONXZ01000022.1, read as the reverse complement.
AGGTGAGGTGCGACAGCGCGGTGATGCCGCTGTTTTCAATCTCGTTTGCAATCTCCTGCGTAAAGCCCGCCTGCGTGCCAGAAGCGCCGTAAGTTACGCTCATAAACGACGGATTCGCCTTCGCCATTTCGCGCACAACAGCCTTGGTGCTGTCGATTTTATCCCACACTTTGGGCGGAAAAACCTCAAACGAAACCGTAACCCTGTTTTCTTCCAAAATTCTACTAATTTTCATATCAATTACCTGTCAAAACTGTATGTTTTTGAATATTTGTAATATATTATAGCACATCGCGCGCGTATTTCAAGATTTAAAACATATTAATTTAGCACAATTTGGACGTGTTTGCACCAAACCTGAAAAAACAGAATAAACAACAAATATATACAAAAAGTCTATTAGTGATAAAATTTACAAAATGTTCACAAAGTTCTTGACAATGAAGTCTGATTGATATATAATTACTATATAAAAAATAGTGTACAACTGCGCCCAAAAACAAGAAATGACATATGTTGTATACTTTCAAGGCAAATGCACAACATATTGTGTTGTCTGTGCGATGTAGTCAGTAAATCAAGCAGAAAAGGCATATTTTGCGCAAATGCCAATAAGGAGGAATTAATATGCAAACAACAAAACAGATTAGCAAAAGGATTTTATCGTTAATGCTTTCGGCGTTGATGGTAGTTACAATGCTGCCCACATTTGTATTCAGCAGCCCGACTACCGCCGAAGCACAGGACACAATGGGTAATTCTGCATATTGGCAAATTATGGCGTCCACAGACTTTACAAAGACTGCAAACGAGTGGGGCGGTAGTGGCGATGAATACACCACATCAGGTGTTGATGATACTACTTCTGCCGGCGGCGCAACCATGAGATGGGGTCTGAAATATTCAGGCAGAAACGGTGTTAACGGTGCTGAGGTAAGTTCAAAAGGCGTCAGCATTCCGTGGGAGTCAGATAACCATAAAGCAAACGGTATGCTTTATCTTGCAGGTTATAACGGCCAAACAACCGACACAATCTTTACAGGTGTAGAAAACTTTAAGATTGACCTTGCATTTTCATTTATCGGTCAGGCTAAATGTAATACAGGATATAACCTTGACGGCACTCGTAACGACGTTCCGCTTTTGAAACTTGCTAAAGATAGCAGTAATAAATACAACCACAGATCACAGTACAACCGTCAGACTAACTACTTTATTCAGACGGCTTGGGGTCTGCGTAGCGTTGATGATGACGACTTTGACGTAGCCGGCGACAGCGGCTCATCTGTAAATGGCGGCAAGTACGCAATTACTACAACAGACAATAATGCGTCAAGCGTTATTAACACAAATCAAACATATCACTATGTTGTATACGTTGCTGACAAAATGCTTGGCTCATATGTAACGGACGATTCAGGTAATGTTGTAATCAACTATAACCCTATCGAAATCGGCTCGTACAATATGGATCCTTCTATTATTTCGAGTATCTATCTTGGTGCTTCAGAGTTCAACTGGGCAGGTCACTATGATATTGAAAATATTGCTTACAAGAGCGTTGAAGTTTACAAGGGTGTTGATACTCATACCTACGACAGTTCAAGGGATAAGTTCCTTTACGCTTACTTTACCGGTAATGATACAGCCGGTGAAACTATGCACTATGCAATTTCAACCGACGGCGTTAAC
>ONXZ01000022.1:0-11694 GCA_900321905.1 uncultured Eubacteriales bacterium | reverse complement strand
ATGTTCGTGACACATATGCGTTTATCGGCAACGATGGCAAAGACTATGTAATCGCAACCGATCTTAATACAAACGGCGGTAATGTATACTCCAATAACTCGCGTTTTCTTATGTGGAAACTTGATAACTTTGCGGATATTGCCAACACAAAGCCGTGGTCTATTGATACATCTAAATTCCCCGGAATGGACGAAGTTATAGGCTCTACTTCGAGCAATCAACTGCAAGTTAAAAAGGCGTGGGCTCCGCAAGTTATCTGGGATCCTGATGTGGGCAAGTATATGCTCTACTGGAGCGTTGGCGCAGAAAATAATAAAAAAACTCAGGTTTATTACACTTACACAAGCGACTTCAAGTCAGACTTCACAACAGTTAAACGCCTGATGTATCCCGACTTTGACGGTGCAGGTATCACAAATCATATTGATGCTGATATCACATACCACAACGGTCTTTACTACTGCTACTTTAAAAACGAGGACAGCAGCGGCACAGGCGCAAAGCGTATTTGGTACGCAGTAGCGCCAAACGCAAACGGACCGTATACAGACTTTGAACTTGTTGAAACAGGCTATGGCTCGGAAGGACCTCAGGTTTACGAGGTTTCCGACGGCGCTTATATGCTTATGGTTGACGGTTATGGCGACGGTACATACCATATGTATTCCGCTTCCACCCCATACGATTTCACAAATAGCAACGGAACAATGGTGGCTGAATCGTCTACAAACGTTACAGCGCTTTCACCTCGTCACGGTTCCATTGTCAGAATTTCGGACGCAGAGTATCAAAAACTCAAAAAGCTCCGCATCGGCGAGGAGTTAAGATACGACTGGCAGACAGAAGGTAGTTACCCTATGAATAAAGACCAGACCGACTCCACAGGTAATGTGTACCACGTTACTTGGAACCCGTCTGAGTCTTCTACCACAACAACGGGTGGCGGCGTATTGAGCATCACAGACAGCGGTATGTATTCTGAACTTTTGACTGTGCAGAACTTTATCGCTTCAGATGTTTATTCCGTAACATTCAACTACAAGAGCAACAGTAGCACTACCCGCGATGATACTCATTCGATTTTCTCAATCAGCAAGAGCAACGCGGTAGAAAACTATGTGCGTCTTACATCAAACGGTAAGTTTATCGTTAACAATTCGCAGGTTGAAGTTTCGGGCAACTGCAGCGACGGTACTACAACAAGGGCTTCAAAACTGTCAGACGCTGTTAACGATACTTCAAACTTCCACAGATTCACTGTAACGTCAGACGGCTTTTCTACCTCTCTGATTATAGATGGCGAATTTATCTGTCAAACCATAACTAAAGAATTGGATATTCCGAACACGCTTTGGATTACCTTTGGCTGGGCGAGAATACCAAATTATGAAAACAACCGTCTTACTGCACAGTTCGGTCAGGTAATATTCAAAAACGTAGCAACCGAAACCGACAAGCAGGATGAACTTTATGATACCCTCAAGCCTGCAAATGTGAATGTTGGTACGTTTAGCACTAAGTCATATTACCAAGATGATGTCGCTACCGGCGGTTACTCAAATGTAGTTTACGCTGTAAAGGGCGACAGCGAAATGTTTAAATCAAACAATGATGACTTTATAGATCATTATGGTGTCTACTTTAAACTGCATATTCCTAAGACAACAGTGCTTGTATATGACGGTGCAAATGAAGTTTCTTCCCCTATTGTCGCAGAAACAAAAAGACATAATAAGACAAATGTTAGACGGCAAGCAATATATTATATTGCTAGTAAAGATGGCACATTTTACTTTGATGACAAATGGTATGGTTATCATGATTCTTCAGGTAACGGTTGGAAAACATGGCCAACAACAACCACCAGTTCCTTTGGATACTTAACATCTAATGGTTCCACATATAGTATTTCGAGTACAAATGATACTTCTAGAATGTGGAAGAATAAGTTGGTATATCACGGAACCGGTGATACTACGAATTACTATGAAACAATTGGAAACATTACTTTTTCTGCCGGTGCATACTTTGACTATACAGTTGGTGGTGAAGATAGCGGTGCAGGTGATATTCCAACCACATTCTCCAACTATGTTATCAACTACAAGCCGATTTATGATATTCTTAACGGCACAACCAAAGTTCCTAACACAAATAACATGACAATTTCGCAGTTGTTTGCAAATGACGCAGACAACCGTTGGATGTACACCAAGGCTTCTTATGAGCAGGCGCTTTATGCAATGAAGTTGCTCGCAGACTGCAACCCGAATAATTACAATTATTCAAGCGACGCTGCTGGTCAGGTTGCACAGTGCGGTAAAGATATTGCAAAAGCTATTGAAGCATTTAATGATATTAAACTTGTTAAAAACAAGTTCAATATCACATACCGTATGGCTAACGGTACAACAAAGGCTGAAGTTGTAACAGCAGGTGACGCGCTTGCAAGCGTACCTTCAAACACGGCAACTTATCATATCGCTGACTCTAACACGCATAAAAAGAACTGCCATTGGGACAGTGTAACTGCCGACAGCGTGCCTGTTGGAGCAACAGGTTATACTCCTCTGACAACACCTGTAAATGGTTTTGAGCCACAAGCAAATACAGTTTATACCGAAACAGGTACTGTTGAAGAGTGTACCAAGACAACTGTTGCTGCAAGCGGCGATGTAAATGCTTACTCATATTACAACTGCTCTGTTTGCGGCTATGAAAACGATGATTACAAAATCTGGGATGAGCCTTTGACAGAGGACAACTGGACTGCATACGATGCTAAGGTTGACACCATTGCAACAAAGGCTGCAGACACTCAGTACACAACATCATCACGCGCAGCGTATGAAACCGACGCGCGCACGATAGCAAACGGCGTGGTTGACGGCGACCCGTCAAAGTCTGAAAAGTATATCAACGATAGAATTGCCGAAATCACAACAGCCGAGGGCAAACTCAACCCTGTTGCTGACTTTACGGCGCTTGACGCAGACTTTACTGCAGACGGCACAAACTATGCTAATAAGTGGTCGTCAAAGAACGTTGACGGCAGCGGCAATCAGGTTTACACCTATAATTCATGGGTTAACTTCGCAAGCAACTATAAGGGCGGTAAATCGTACCACGATTATAATGCGGCAACAAGAGCCGACACGCCTAAGTATACTACCGACGCAAGCGGTTATGTTAAAGAAAAGATTGCAGCAAACTACTCAACCGAGCAGCTGGAGATTAACACTTATGCTGCTGAACTGCCGAGCGCTTACACCGCGCTTACACCTGTCGACGCACCGGAAGCGTATACAAACTACGAAGCTGCAAAAACTCTTGTAAACAGCACGCTTGATTCAAGAAAGTACACGCAGGACGGTATCAACTATATTAACGGTCAGATGACTACCGCAGACGGCAACGTTTATGAGGTTCTCGACGCTACAAGCGCCGAAGCTTATAATAGATATACAGATAATGAAAATGTATACAAAGCAGGCGACAAGCTCAAGAAAACCACAACAGGCGCAACCGACAGACAGACCGAAAGCGTACTCTCCGCTTCAACAACTCTCAACAGTGCTGAGAAGAAGGACAAATATATCAAGAAGTACAACGTTTCGCTCACTGTTCAGGATGACGAATCGGGAGATTCAATCGGCACAGGTAAGATTAATAACACAACTGCAGCAAACCTTGATATTCCTTACGGTGACACGGCTACGCTTGAAGTTCCCGAGTCGTTGCTTGGCTCAACCTACAGCGGTGTAGCAGTTTGGGGTACCGAAAACAGAAACGACGCTAACACGTCGACAGACAGCTCACAGAAAGTATCAGGTACCGCAAGCGATAACAATCTTGTTTATGCTAAGGTTGTCAGCGGTAATATCGCCGTTACAGCAGGTCTGAGCAAAAACCAGGTTTCTGATAAAAAGTACCGTTACAACGTTCAGAATGTTTACGGCGAAATCGTTGCTGTATACTACGGCAGCTCGGCTCTTACACCGGGTACGGTTGCAAGCATTACACTGCCGGGTACGTCAGAGGCGCTTGTCGCTAAGGAAGTTCCGTTCTACACCTTCGTTGACTGGACGGTAACTGACAACGGTAATAAGGTTTACACCGTTAAACCAAATTACGATGTGGCAGAGGCTACGTTTAAATTCAGCGTAACAGGCGGTACAATCAGCGCGACAAAGCAGGACTACGACAAGAGAGTAACTCTTGACGCAACTGCAGCAGGCTTTGTTGCCTGGGCAGTAAGAACTAAGTCGGGAACTTATCAGATAGCGTCCTACAACAGCAACTATATGTTCTTCGCTTGTGCAGATGAAGACTATGTTGCAATCGTGTCCGACGGCAAGGGTGGATATCAGACATCTGACGGCACAGCAATTACAGGCGCAAACATTGACGGCGCAGTTGCTACCGGCACAACTCTTACTGACGCACAGAAAACTGCAATTGTTAACGACAAGATTGCTAACCACAAGCCGTTCATCGCGATTGAAGGCGTCAAGATGACTAATACTCAGGCTCGTGCGTATGCAAGAATTACCCAGGGCGCTACAGGCAGCACAGGCTACGGTGTATACTACAAGGGCGGCAACAATCTTACGCCGTCTGACGACGCAGGTGCAACAATGCGTACTGTAACCTCTGCACTTTCAACAGGTCAGTTCACATACACACTCAACAACAAGAACGGTTTTAAAGTAAACTCGGTACTGTTTAAGTGCTATGTTAACTATCCTGCAGCGTATGTTGTTGACGGCAAGTCATACACTATCAATGCGACAGATTTCTCGGCAACACAGGTCGCAAACAAAAATGCTTAACTATAAGGAGGGTGTTTATGAAAAGAGAATATAATTCTCCGGAAGTTGAAATTGAAAAGTTTCTTCTCTCGGCAAATTCAATGATTACAACCTCCGAAAAGGGTATTGAAGACGGCGGTGACACAGAGGAAGAGGTAGACTTCTAACAAAAAACAAGGACTGCGAAAGCAGTCCTTGTTTTTTTGAAAAATATTGATATAATATATAGTAATAAATCTTACAGGAGTGATATTATGGTTGAGATTAATTCAAGAAAAGCGGCGATTGTCGGTTGCGGATTTGTCGGCAGTGCGTCTGCGTTTGCGCTTATGGAGAGCGGACTGTTTTCCGAAATTGTGCTGATTGATAATAACAAAAGCAAGGCGGAGGGCGAAGCGCTTGATATAAGTCACGGTTTGCCGTTTGCAAAGCCTATGCAGATTTATGCAGGCGACTATGCCGATATCTCTGATGCAGCGATAGTTATTGTTACTGCAGGTGCAGGTCAAAAGCCGGGCGAAACCCGCCTTGACCTCGTCAAGAAGAATGTCGGCATTTTTAAGTCTGTTATTCCGCAGATTACTAAGTATAACCAAAACGGCATTCTGCTTGTTGTGGCAAATCCTGTTGATATCCTCACTTATGCGGCGGCTAAACTCAGCGGTTTTCCAAGTAACAGAGTGTTCGGTTCAGGTACCGTGCTTGACACGGCGAGGCTCAAGTATCTGCTTGGCGACCACCTTGGCGTGGACCCTCGCAGCATACACGCTTTTATTATCGGTGAGCATGGCGATAGCGAGATTGCGGCTTGGTCGAGCGCCAATGTATCGGGCATTCCACTCAGCAATTTCTGCGAAATGCGCGGTCACTACAACCACAACAAGGCTATGCACGAAATCGCAGACGGCGTTAAAAACAGCGCCTATGAGATTATTGAAAAGAAGGGCGCAACCTACTACGGTATTGCGATGAGCGTTAAACGTATTTGCGAGGCGATTGTGCGTGATGAGAAGTCAATTTTGCCCGTTTCAAGCATACAGAAAGGCAATTACGGAATTGAGGGTGTTTCGCTCTCTATGCCTGCGATAGTCGGCAAGCACGGCGTTGAGGCGGCTGTGCCGATTGAACTTAACCAAACCGAGCAGGAAAATTTGCTTAAATCTGCCGAAACGCTCAAACAGGTCATAAAAGACGTACTGCCTGAAACACTTTAAAAGAGTAAAACCCTCCTGCATCAATTTGCAGGAGGGTTTTTGTATGTTATTTGTTCCATCTTTCGCGCAGATAGTGCGCCGCAAGTTTGGGCTTTCTGTCGCGTGTGAACACGCCTTTTTTGTTGCCGTCGGCACGCATCGTGCCTTGAATTGTCTGAAAATCTGCAAAATTCCAGACGTGCTCACCAACAACAAAATCATATTTATCAAGCACGGAGTTAATGCATTTCAGGTATTCTTTCTGGTACTCCTCGCTGAACATAGTTGGCACGCTTTGGTGCAGTCCGCTGATTGCGTCAGCGCCGTATTCCGTAATCATAAACGGCTTGCCAAACTGCTTAAAATACTCCATTTCGGCAGTCATTGCCTGCTGTGCGGCGTCAAGGTCACCGCCGAAAATGTACCAGCCGTAATAGCGATTAGCACAAATAACGTCCATTGCGGGCGCAGTCCTGTCGGCGGTGTAGTTGTTGTTGCAAACAACTGTGGTGACAGGTCTGTTTTGCGGGTCGCGCTCATGCGCGAGGTCGTAAAGCGGCATAAAGTAGTCGTGAGCATTTTCGTCCTCGGTATCAGGCTCATTTGCAAGCGACCACATAACGATTGACGGGTGGTTTTTGTCACGGTCAATCATATCGCACAGTACCTTTTTGTGCGTTTCAAAAACCTTGCCGTAACTGTTTTTGTTCAGTCCAACGGCAGGCGTTTCGGCAATTACGACAATGCCTTCTTCATCGCAAAGATTAAGCATTTCCTCGCTGTACGGGTAGTGCGAGGTGCGGAAGGAATTTGCGCCGAGCCACTTCATCAGCGATAAATCTTTTACGTTCTGCGCCTGATTAATGCCTCTGCCGTAAAAATCGCTGTCCTCGTGCTTGCCAAATCCTTTAAAGTAAAACGGCTTGCCGTTAATCAAGAACTTGCTGCCTTTTACTTCAACGCTGCGCACGCCGAATTTCTGGCAGTAGCAGTCGTTTTTGTATGTGATTTTTGCGGTGTAGAGGTATGCCGCTCCGGGTTGCCATAGGTGTACGTCACTTATGTTCAAGGGCGCGTCAGTATTGCCTGTGGCTACTGTTTTGCCGTATCTGTCAAGTATTTCAACATCTGCAGCGCCACCGTGTGAAAGCGCTGCATTTACGCTCACAGAGGCGTTTTTGCCGTTTATGTCGGTTGTGATAGTGATATCCTTAATGTGTTCAATCGGCGTGGTATAAAACCAAACGCTGCGGTGTATGCCGCTGTAGTTAAAAAAGTCAAAATTCGGATAATTCTTTGGCTTGATTTCAGTTTTGTGAACACTCTCAAAGTCGGGCAGTCCGCTGCCGAACATCGCCCGTTTGATGTCGTTGCCAACAGGCAGGGTTGAGGTGTTAATGCGGTTGTCAACCGCGACTGCGAGCAGGTTAACCGCCTTTAAATCACTTTGCAAAATTTTCGTTTCAAAAGGCAAAAAGCCGCCAATATGTGCCGCAATCTGTTTGCCGTTAAGGTAAACCCTGCACGCGTGCGTGACCGCGCCAAAGCGCAGTACAAGCCGTTTTTCTGATATATCGGGCAGGGAAAAGGCGGTTTGATAGTACGCCCAGCCGTAGTGGTTATAAAATCGCTCGTCAGCCTTCTGCTCGTTATATGACGCTGGAACGTACACCTTCTCTGCGTTTTCAATCGGCGAGAGGCAGAGCGACTCGTCAAATTCTTCGTTGCCGAGCGCAAAGTCCCATATGCCGTCAAGTTTTATCAGCAGTCTGCTGTTGTTCAGTTGCGGAAATAACATAAAATCACCCAAACCCATTATACCATCTGCACTTGCATAATTCAACAAATAAAGGTATTATGGATTTATCAGATAAGGCGGTGAAATAATGTTTAAATCAAAGTGGATTGCGCCACACTCGGTTTGCGAAAATCTGCATATGCTCTTTAGCAAAAAGTTTAACCTCGGCACATTTAACTCAGCAGTTATACGCATAACCGCCGATGACTACTATAAACTTTATATAAACGGCAAGTATGTTGGCGAGGGTCCGGCACCGTCGTATGTTTTCCGCTATCGGTTTAACGAATACGATATCACCGATTACCTGCACAGCGGCGAAAATGAAATTGTCGTCAGAGCCTACTATCAGGGGCTTACCAACAGGGTGTGGGTAAGCGGCGACAACCGCGCAGGCGTGATTGCCGATGTGATTGTTGACGGCGAGTATCTTTTCGGCACAGACAGCAGTTGGCAGTACAGCAAGGACACAACATTTGTCGGCGGCGACACGGTTGGATACGAGACGGCGTTTCTTGAAAACCGTGATTTTACCACTATACAACCTGCGCCACAACCTGCGCCGCAGCCTGCAAAGGAAGTTGACTGCGACTACACGTTTGATACAGAGCCGTTTGCGCCGGTTAAGGTTTACAATCTGGCTGCTGATATTCAGCAAAAAGGCGGGCGATACTTTTGCGATTTCGGGCGTGAGTATGTCGGCACGCTGATGGTTAAAGCGACTGCAAACGCTGACGGCAAGGCGATATATATTCGCTGTGCAGAGGAACTTGACATCGACGGCAGACCTCGTTTTGATATGCGCTGCGGCGTGCGGTATGAGGAAAAATGCACCCTCAAAAAGGGCGAAAACACTGCCGAACAGTACGACTACAAAGCAATGCGATATGTTGAAATTGAGGCTGATGACGGCGTGACGGTGGACGGCGTTACTCTTGCAGTGCGCCACTTTGAGTTTGATGAAAACGCGCAGAATATCAGCACGGATAACGAGCGCCTAAAAACTGTTTTTGAACTGTGCAAAGACACTGTTCACTACGGCGTACAGGACGTTTTTGTTGACTGCCCAACTCGCGAAAAAGGGCAGTATCTTGGCGATACATATATTGCTGCGTTTGCTCATTACTATCTGACAAACGATTGCCGCCTGCTCAAAAAGGCGCTCTGCGATTTTGCGGATTCAATAAGATACGGCGGTCAGTTTCTGTCGGTTGCGCCGTGCGCGTATCAGCAAAAAATTGCCGATTACGATTTGCTCTATCCGCATATGCTGCTAAAGTATTACCGACTGACAGGCGACAGCAAAACGCTAAAGTCGCTTACACCTGCGTGCGAGGATATCCTCAGCGAGTATGAGCCGTTTAAGAACGCCGACGGATTGCTTGAAAACGTGACCTCCGCCTGGAATCTTGTTGACTGGCCCGACAATATGCGCGACGGTTACGAGTACAGTACAGGTGGCAGCGAGGAGTACGGTTTGCACAGCGTGATTAACGCATATTACCTGTTTGCCGTGCGCAGTTTTGAGCAGATTTGTGACCTGCTCGGCAAAACTTACAAACCGCAGTACAACACCCTTGTCGCTGCGTTTAACCGTACATTTTTTGATAAAAACACAGGGCTTTACGTTGACTGCAAAGGCGGCAAACACTCGTCAGTTCACTCAAATATTTTGCCGCTTGCGTTTGGCATTTGCAGCGCCGAAAAGCGTGATATTCCACTGAATTTTCTGCTTAAAAAGGGTATGTGCTGCTCGGTGTATATGGCATATTTTTACCTGAAAGCGCTGTGTGTTTGCGCTCATGGGGACGCTGCGCTCGATATGATTACATCAGAGAGCGAGTGCTGTTGGCTCAATATGATTAAAGAGGGCGCAACCGCAACGTTTGAAGCCTGGGGCAAAGAGCAAAAATGGAACACAAGTCTTTTCCACCCCTGGGCGTGCGCTCCGATTTTGATTATCAACGAGCATTTTGGGCATTTGCTATATTAATTATATACATTATATATTCGAACGTTATTTGTAGTATAATCAAAAAATAGTAGGATTTTTTGTATAAATGGTAATAAAAGACAAACAAACTGTGGTGCGTCTATATACAATCGGGAAATTAATAATTTGTTTACAAAATTTTTACAATTTGCATTTTTGACACAACAATTTTGCTAAAATGTATTGACAACCGTAAATAATTATAATATATTAAGTATATATTTAAGGTGGGGAGGACTCCCTTGCAGGTTGGTTAATTATGAACAAATTTGTTAACAAACGGGGTCAGCTGCACGGTTTCTCAACAAGCCACTGTTAAATATAAAACAAAAATAAAAACAAATAATTCGAAAGGATTTGATTAAAATGAGAATTTCAAAGAAAATTTTAGCGATCGCTCTTTCAATTCTTATGGCTGTATCAATGATGCCTTTCACCGTATTTGCTGCTACAACAGTTAATACCATTGATGAATTTGAAACCGCTCTTGCAAATGCTTCATCGGGCGATACAATTCAGCTTGGTTCTGATCTTGATTACAGTGCCACCTATACTGAACGTAATGCGCGCGACTATGGCAGAGAACATATAGTTGACCTTAAGGATTGCACACTTGACCTTAACGGACATAAAATCAGCACAATCAACGCTACAGTTGAATTTTGCGGTAACGGCGCTACAATCGAGAACGGTACATTTGCTCTTGTTCCCAAGAACACAGACGGTTCTTATAAAGAGGGTTCGTATGCTCTTATTATTGATAACAACGGCAAGTATGGCAAAACCGGCACGGTTACCGTAAACGATGTTACTTGCATCGGCGGTATAAATGTTTGTTGCGCTACTGTTGAACTTAACAATGTAACAGCAGCATCAACTCCTACAAAGTTCTACACAGTTTGGGCAGAGACTGATGCAAATGTTACCATCAACAGCGGTACTTACACTGACGGTCAGACTGGTGGTAAAGGTGTTTTAGCAACCGGCACAGATACTGAAGGCGGCGCTACTATTGAAGTAAAAGGCGGCACTTTTGAAGCAAGCAATAAAGTTGTTTACAACGCAGAGGCTAATTCAATCAAGATTTCAGGCGGTACTTTCAGTAAAGAGGTATCATCGGCGTATCTTGCAGAAGGTGCAGAATATGATGCAACAACCGGTGAAGTTACACAGTATGTAGCAGAGGTTAACGGTGTTAAGTATGATACATTTGAAAAGGCTCTTGCAGCTATTTCAGATGTAACAACTGCTACACATAGCAAGGCTAAAGACCCGACATATGAGTACAAGACCTATGTTGCAAGCGGTACAATCAAACTTCTTGCTAATACTACGTCAAACGGCGTTATCATCGGTTCAGGCTCAAACCTTACAATCGACTTTAACGGCAAGACACTTGATATTAACGCAAAGCCTGTTGGCTCAAACGGTACAGAGTCTGCTGCTATGCAGCTTCTTAAAGATTCTAATATTACATTCAAGAACGGTACTCTGACAAGCACATATACATATGCAAGCACTGACAAAGAGTACATCCAGAGACTGATTCAGAACTATGCTAACCTTACTCTTGACCATATGACTGTTGGCATGAGGGGTAACTTTAAGAATCAGCTGATGATGAGCAACAGCAACGGTAACATTACAATTACAGATTCAACTGTAAGTGCTCCTGATTTCTCATGGGCTAACTATAGTGTCGAGCAGGCTGCTGAATCACTCGGTGCAAGAGCAATGTCTGTTGGTTCAATCAACAGCACTGCATATCCTGACGTTAACGTAACAGTTACAAATTCAACAATCAACGGTTATGTAAACATTGATACGTCTGATGGACCGGGCACAACTGCTGAACTTACTCTCACAAACAGTGACGTTAACGGTAACATCGTTGACAAG
>ONXZ01000030.1 GCA_900321905.1 uncultured Eubacteriales bacterium | reverse complement strand
TCAAGGTGCTCGCGCTCCTTTATCTCCATGAGGCGTGACTTTAGCATACGCATGGCCACCTCGCGGTTCTGGTGCTGACTGCGCTCAATCTGGCAGGAAACCACAATGCCTGTAGGAACGTGGGTGAGACGCACTGCTGACGAGGTTTTGTTGACCTTTTGACCGCCTGCGCCCGAAGCACGGTAAACGTCCATTTTAATATCTTCCTCGCGGATTTCAACGTCTACATCATCGTTGATTTCAGGCATAACTTCAAGGGAAGCAAACGAGGTGTGACGTCTGCCCGACGAGTCAAACGGCGACACGCGCACAAGACGGTGAATACCCATTTCGCCGTGCAGATAACCGTAAGCGTTTTCACCCTCAATCAGTATAGTTGCGCTCTTGATGCCTGCAACATCGCCGTCAAGATAATCAAGCGTTGACACCTTGTAGCCGTGACGCTCGCCCCAGCGGTTGTACATACGAAACAGCATTTCTGCCCAGTCCTGAGCCTCTGTTCCGCCTGCGCCTGCGTGAAACGTGAGGATTGCGTTGTTGTCATCAAACTCGCCGCTGAGAAGCGTTGAAAGAGTCAGGTTCTCGATACGCTGCTCTATGTCTTTAACAGACTCTGTGCAGTCCTCAACAAGTTCCTCGTCGCCCTCCTCGTCGGCAAGTTCTATCATAACCATCGCGTCGTCATAGTCGTTTTTAAGGTTTTCATACGACTCAACCTTTGCTTTGAGCGAGCCGATTTTTTGCATAACTTTCTGGCTGTTCTGCATATCGTCCCAGAAGTCAGGCGCCGCGCTCTGCTCCTCAAGAACAGCGATGTCGGACTTAACGCCGTCGATGTTGAGCGCTTCTTTAAGGTTTTGTATGGATTCCTCGCTCTCGGCGAGTCTTTGTTTTAATTCTTCAAACTCAAGCATAACTTTCTCCAAATATCTTTTGTGAGTACGATTATATAGCAATATAACAAATTTTTCAAGTTAATAATGTTGATTTTTGCGTTATTTATAAGTATAATAGTATTAATATTATTATCAGGAGGGAATTATGCCTGTACTAAACGGAATTAAGTGTCCTGTGTGCAACAACGAGTTTAACGACAGCGACGATGTGGTATACTGCCCTGATTGCGGCACGCCGCACCACCGTGAGTGCTACAAACTCGCAGGTCACTGCGTAAACGCAGGATTGCACCAGACAGGATTTGTATTTAATGAAAGCGGTTCTGCAAAAGCACAGCAGCCGCCTGCAAAGCAAGCGGACAACACAAATAACAAAACTTTTGCAGCGCCTCAAGGGGAGGCTGCAAACCAAAATCAGCCGCCTTTTTTCCAGATGCCAAATGTGCAGATGCCTGATTATTTTGCAAAATTTGAGGGCGAAACAATTGACGGCGACAATGCAAAATTCTATGCTGCGTCCGTCAACACTAACATTGACAGATTTATGAAGTTGTTTAAGAAGTTTGACGGCAAAAAAGGCGCACTCGGATGGAACTGGGGCGCATTCTTCTTCGGTCCGTATTATCTGCTGTTTCGCAAGATGTATACACAGGGAATCGGTTTCCTTGTAATTCAGACGCTTATCAGTTACCTCGGCAGTTTCTTTATGACAACGAAGGCGCCGAATTTTATGAAAGCGGTTAACGCGCTTATAACATCAAAGGCAAACGGCACATTCCGGGCGATGACGGTAACGCAGGCTGATTTTGAGTCGCTGCGCACCGCGTCCGACTATCAAATGGCGCTGAATGTTGCAATGATAATGTTCGCTGTGCTGGTTGTGGTTAGGATATTCATTGCGCTGTTTGCAGACAAAATGTATTTTTCAGTTGTCAAAAACCGTGTTAAAACCGTGTCTGAAAAACTTGACAGCGGCGAAACGATATCTATGATTAACTTTGGCAACGCGCCTGCGGAACTCACGGGCGAAAAGGCAAAGTTGTTTTATCTCTCACGCAGGGGCGGAACATCAATAATCCCCGCGCTTTTGGCGTACCTTGTAATCAACATAGTATCATCATTATAAAGAAATCAGGTGGAGTATATGAAAATCAGAAAAGCGATAATACCTGCAGCAGGGCTCGGCACAAGAGTGCTGCCTGCCTCAAAAGCAGTGCCGAAAGAAATGCTGAACATAGTGGACAAGCCTGCAATACAGTATATTGTTGAGGAGGCTTTTGCAAGCGGAATTGAGGACGTACTTATCATCACAAACCGCGGCAAGGGCGCGATTGAGGACCACTTTGACCACGCGTTTGAACTTGAAACAAAACTTGCAGCCAATCCGGACAAAGCCGACCTGCTTGAAGCAGTGCAGGCTACTGCAAAACTTGGCAATGTATACTTTCTGCGCCAAAAAGAAACGGGCGGACTCGGCCACGCAGTTCTGTGTGCAAAAGATTTTGTCGGCGACGAGCCGTTTGCTGTGCTTTACGGCGACGACGTTATAATCTCCGAATACCCTGTTACAAAGCAACTCATTGACGCTTACGAAAAATACGGCAAGGGCGCAGTAGGCGTTAAGGAAGTTCCCGGCGACGCTATTATGAAATACTGCTCGCTTGAAGTTTCGCCTCTTGAGGGCAACTGCTACAACTGCACCGATATGGTTGAAAAGCCGAAAAAAGAGGAAATTATGAGCCACTTTTCAATCCTCGGCAGAGTTGTTATGCCGCCTGAAATTTTTGAAATTCTTGAAAATACAGGCAAGGGCGCAGGCGGTGAACTGCAACTTACCGACGCTATGAAAACGCTTGCAAAGCGCGACGGCGTAACCGCTGTAGACTTTATCGGCAAGCGCTATGATATGGGCAACAAATTCGGTATTCTGCAGGCTAATATCGAAGTTGGGCTCAAACACCCTGAGATTAAAGAAGAACTTAAAGAATACCTTAAAAATCTTGAACTGTAGGAGAAAAATATGATTAAAATTGAACGCACAAGCGTTATGAACTTTGATAACGCAATGAGAGGCGCGAGAAATCCGCTGAATTCGTGGAACAGATACGACTCTTACTTTGACGAAAACGGCAATTTTGTATTTGGCGAAAACGATTTGAGCCTTGCAAAAAGACTGTGCAAAGCCGGTACAGACCACAGAAAGTTTGTAAGAATGATACAGGTTTGCGTGGACGTTACCGCGCCTATGTACTGGTGGAAGGAGTACGATACATATAAGGTATCCACCGTTGCAAACTCCACCTCAACAATGCACAAAATCACATCAAAACCGTTTGAACTCAGCGATTTTTCCGTTGACAAAATGAACGACGAAGGCATTGCCGCTATGGAAAAAGTGATTGAAACACTTGAGGATTTGCGCCTGCGTTATTTTGAAACGAAGGACAAAGAGTTGTGGTACACAATTATTCAGTTGCTGCCGAGTTCATACAACCAGATGCGCACCTGCACCCTGAATTATGAAACGCTTTGCAACATATACTATGCAAGGAGAAACCATAAACTTGACGAGTGGCACAAGTACTGCGACTGGGTGCTTGATTTGCCGTACTTCAAAGAACTCTTCGTGCAGGAGGACGACGAACAGTAATGAACAACAACCAATTCAATGGCGGCTATCCGCAGCAACCATATCAGCCGCCGCAACCGCAGTATCAGCAGTATCCGCCGCAACCGACGCCACAGCAAATGCAAATGCAGCAGCAACAGTATATGAAGCAGTTGCAGATAAACAGCGCGCGCTCCGCTGAAAAATCGCAGATACTCACCGCAGGCATTGCAATCGGCGCTGCGCTCATTGCAAACCTTGTAGTGCAGATTTTCTGGGTTGTGGTCGTGCAGGCGCTCGGCTTGATGGATATTTACAATACCTCATTTTTGTTCCAGCACGCGTTTAATATATTTGTAGTTGACTTCTGCGGTCTTGTTATACCGTTTTTTATCGTATATCTTTTGCTTAGAAAAAGATATGTTACGCCGCTTGTTCCGACTAAAAAAGTCGGTTTTCTTGAGGGCGCAGCGTGGGTATTTTTAGGACTTGCAGTATGCTTTGTGGGTAACTTACTCACTCAGGGCGTAATCGAGTTGTTTAAAATAGCAGGTTATGAACTCACGCAACCGGAAACGCTCAAACCGTCAAACGCGATTGACTGCCTTGTTATGCTGTTTTCAACAGCCGTTGCACCTGCTGTGTGCGAGGAATTTGCAATGCGCTGCTCATCGCTCGGCGCGTTAAGACGCCACGGCAAAGCGTTTGCAGTGGTAGCAGTCAGCATTATGTTCGGACTTATGCACGCCAACGTTATCCAGTTTGTGTTTGCGTTTACAATCGCGCTCATTTTGGGTTATGTAACGATTAAAACGGATAGCGTTGTCCCCGCGATGTTCATACACGGACTAAACAACGGACTGTCGGTTTTGCAGGACTCGCTTAAAATTATCACAAGCGAAAACACTGCCTCAACAATAGCAACTGTGCTTATGATAGGCTTCTTTGTGCTTGGCATAGCAGCGCTGATTTATCTTGCGGCAACGCATAAACTTTTACCGAAAAAAGAAGTACAACAGCCAAAACCGTACAAAATCAGTTTTGGCACAAAAATACTCTTGCTCGCGCCCGGTTTGTTCATTCCGTTTGTGATACTAATTGCGATGACAAGCCAGTTTGTAACAAAAATTTAGCATATGGAAAATAAATATATGCGACAGGCGCTAAACCTTGCTCTGCAGTGTGAAGCAGAGGGCGAAGTCCCTGTCGGCGCAGTTATAGTTAAAGACGGTGAGGTTATCGCAGAGGGCTCAAACCGCCGTGAAACAGGCAAGAACGCGCTCTACCACGCAGAAATTGAAGCGATAAATAACGCCTGCAAAACGCTCGGCGGCTGGCGGCTCGACGGCTGCGACCTTTATGTTACGCTTGAGCCTTGCCCAATGTGTGCCGGCGCGATAATCAACGCGCGGATAAAAACCGTTTACTTTGGCGCATATGACAGCAAAGCAGGCTCGTTCGGCTCTGTTGAAGATTTCAGCCGTTTCAGATACCCATACACCCCTGAAATAATTGGCGGAGTTATGGAAAATGAATGCGAGCAAATACTCACGGAGTTTTTTAAAAAAATAAGAAAAAAGGAGGAATTGTGATGAAATTTTTCAAATGCTCTCACTGCGGCAACATTATCGCTTTTATGGAGGATAAGGGCGTTCCGGTAATGTGCTGCGGACAGAAAATGGAAGAGATTATCCCCGGCAGCGTTGACGCTGCTGCTGAAAAGCACGTGCCTGTTATCAGCTTTATGGATGACAAGGTATTTATTGACGTTGGCGATGTTGCTCACCCGATGACAGAGGAGCACCACATTGCTTGGATTGTGCTTGAAACACAAAACGGTTTCCAGAAAAAAGACCTTGATGTCACTCACGAACCGCAGGCAGTGTTTACTCTCTCAGAGGATTCTGCAGTTGCCGCATACGCATACTGCAACCTGCACGGACTCTGGATGGCAGAAGCATAAGTTACATAAAACAAAAGCGGACTACTTCATGAATTTGTAGCAGTCCGCTTTTTCTTTTTATTATTTAATTATCCGTTGTGTGAATTGTCGTCATAATCAAGCATACTTGTAATACCTATTTCTTCATTAAGCTTTGCGTAGAAATTACAGTCAAAAAATTTCCCTCTATATTCTCTGCCATTTACCAAAATTCCTTTAGAAGCATCAATAACTAAATCTCCTAATTTGTCTTTGTCAAATTCTTGACCGTTGTGCAAATAAGCAAGTATATACTGCGCCATAACAAGTTCAAGCATCACATCGTATTGGCTCTGCGAATTTAATAAATCCCTGTAACAATTAAAAAACTTTTCATGCAAAGCGATTACCGAACAGCTTGTTACCCTGTTATCGTCATTTAAAAACAGTGATAGCGAATATTTGATAGAAATTGCCTGGTTATAATCAACGCTCCAGCTGACGGTTACAGAATTTGTCGAAACATTATCGGTCTTTGAATAGCTAATATATTGGGCATATTTATCGTCAAACGCTTCCATATATTCCTCTACTGTTGGATAGTAGATATTTGACGATTCGGGTTTTGTTGTTGCGGTAGTAGTTGTTGTAGTCGTGGTAGTAGTTGTAGATGTAGTTGACGATACTTTGGTTGTTTTATCTATGTAACTATTAGTGCTACAAGCACTTAAAACAAGCACAAAGCATAAAGCAACAGAAACAAGTGCGATTATTCTTTTCATACAAAGTCTCCTTTTATCGAATATCCCGTATCGGGATATTTTTATTATACCAATATGGGATAATAATGTCAAGGAGTGGTTTTATGAGATTAAAAGAACTACGGCAAGAGCGCAATATTTCCCAATTAAAACTCGCGATGGATTTATCAATGAATCAAAACACTATTAGCAGGTATGAAACCGGAGAACGCGAAGCAGACTATAAAACGCTTATAAAAATAGCTGACTACTTTCAAGTGTCCATTGATTATTTGTTAGAAAGAACTGACAACCCTAAAATGAATTAAAGCAAAACAGCAATTTTTATCAACAGAACAAAAAATAAGGGAGGGTCAAATGACCCTCCCGTTTTTTGTTTTTTACAGCAGACTTGCTACAAGGTCACCCATCTGCGAGGTTGTTACAGCCTCAAAGCCGTCCTCGTAAATATCAGGTGTGCGCGCCTTTGTGAGTGCGGTATCGACTGCTTTTTCGATAGCGTCAGCAGCATCGGTTTCACCAAAAGTGTAGCGCAACATCATTGCGCCTGAAAGAATGGTTGCAAGCGGATTTGCTTTGCCCTGACCTGCAATGTCAGGCGCAGAGCCGTGAATCGGCTCATACAGTCCGAATGTGCCTTCTGCAAGTGAAGCGGAAGCAAGCATTCCGATTGAGCCGCTAATCATTGACGCCTCGTCAGAGAGAATGTCACCAAAAATATTTGAGGTAACAATCGTGTCAAACTGATTTGGATTGCGGACAAGTTGCATTGCGCAGTTGTCAACATACATATACGAAACCTCAACCTCAGGGTAATCAGCAGCCGTTTCCTCCATAACCTTGCGCCACAGACGCGATGAGTCAAGCACGTTTGCCTTGTCAACACAGGTAAGACGCTTGTCGCGCTTCATAGCATACTCAAAACCTGCAACGACAATGCGCTTGATTTCAGGATAAGTGTAACGCTCTGTGTCGTATGCACCGACAACGCCGTTTTCCTCATAAGTTCCACGGTCGCCGAAATAGATACCGCCTGTGAGTTCGCGGACAATCAGGATATCAAGACCGTCGCCGATAATTTCTTCTTTAATAGGCGAAGCGCTTTTGAGCGGTGCAAAAATCTTTGCAGGACGCAGGTTAGCAAAAAGTCCCAAATCTTCACGGATTGCAAGAAGTCCCTTTTCAGGACGGTTGCTGCCCGGCTGGTCGTCCCACTTCGGTCCGCCTACTGCACCGAGAAGAACTGCGTGCGACGCCTTGCAAGCATCTGCAGTCGCCTGCGGATACGGAACTCCCGTTTCGTCAATAGCGCAGCCGCCGAGAAGTTGATAGTTATAGTCGAAATGAAAACCGTACTTTTCGCCTGCTTTGTCAAGAACTTTAATAGTTTCGTCAACAATTTCAGGACCGCTTCCATCACCTTTTAATACTGTAATGTTAAAATTCTTCATACTCCTTCTCCTTCATGTTCAATTGGGGACTGTCCCCAATTGAACATCGCTGTATAATTTGTTTATACTATTTGTTATATTTTTCGTTTGTCGATGTTCAAAAGCCTTGAAATCTTTGTTTTTGAAGCACCGCAGTTTTTCAAAATATCCTTCATCATGCCAAAATCCATATCCGCATGACTGTCAACAAACTTCTCCAGTTCGCTGTATGACGGGTGAAAAACCCGGCTGTTTTCAACAAAAATGCTCAACAGTGCCTCATCATTCAGCGTATGAATCATCCTGAATTCATCGTCATTGATAATGCTCTCTAAGTAATCCCTGTCCGTAATTTCACCGCTGTGAGTTATGTACTCATTATAACTGCTCCACCTGTATTCGCTTGGCGAGTCGCATATTCCGGCGCTGACAGGATTATAGTGTATATATCTCAATGCAGCAAACAGATACTCATCGTCGTTAATAGGCGAACTGTAATACCGTCCGTTAAACAACGGTCCTGTTCTTGAATGATATGCGTTATACTTCGGAACATACTTTGCCCCAAACGATTTAAACATATCAGCCATATTGTTATCGCTGAATTTAAGAATAAAATGAACGTGATTAGACATTAAACAAAAAAGCAATTATTTTTATATCATAATCTACACAGGCTTCTTTGAAATGCATAATAAAACTGCTAAAGTCTTTATCATCAAAGAAAAGTGTGTTACCGTTTATACCTTTTAAAACAATATGGTAAATATTTTCATTTGACAAAAATCTTGAATGTCGTGCCATAATATCATCCGTTCCTGTTCAATTGGGGACTGTCCCCAATTGAACATAAGTGTAATAATTTTTGTGAATGTTAGGCAATATTTATACTGATTGTATATTTAGCAAATGTCAAAAATACCGGGCATTGTGTCATCACGGAATGTATCAGGCTGGTCGCGGTTGATAGCGCAAATGATACCCTTCATTGAAGCGTAACTGATATTATGGCTTACGCCGATACCAAACACGTCCTTACCCTCAGGATTTTTAAGATGAATATAACTGATAGCCTTTGAGTCAGAGCCTACCGCGATTGCATGCTCGCTGTAGTCGATAAACTCATAGCCTTTAATACCGATTGCCTGAATTGCGGTAAAGAACGCGCCGATAGGACCGCTGCCCTCGCCCTCAATATTTGCAGGCTCACCGTTTTTGTAGGTTATTGTGCCTTCAAACTTAACCTTTGAAAGTTCTTCGTCCTCAATCTTTTCCTCATAAACCTTATAGTTGCGGAGTTTGTAAGGACCTGCAACGTTACGGTATTCCTTCTGGAAGAGGTCAAATACCTCGGTAGCCGAAAGTTCTTTGCCCTTTTCATCGCACGCCTTCTGAACTACTGCGCCAAACTCAGGATGCATAGCCTTTGGCATTTTGATACCGTAGTTATTTGCAAGGATATACGCTGTGCCGCCCTTGCCTGACTGCGAGTTGATACGGATAATCGGCTCGTACTCTCTGCCGACGTCTGCAGGGTCGATTGGAAGATAAGGCACTTCCCAAAGTTCGCTCTTGCTCTCCTCCATGTACATCTTGCCCTTGTTGATAGCGTCCTGGTGAGAGCCTGAAAAAGCGGTGAACACAAGTTCGCCTGCGTATGGATGACGCGGCGGCACCTGCATTTTAGTGCAACGCTCATATACTTCTTTAATCTTATTAATATCGTGAAAATCGAGTTCGGGGTCTACGCCCTGCGTCCACATATTGAGTGCAAGTGTTACAACGTCGACGTTACCTGTTCTCTCGCCGTTACCAAAGAGTGTGCCCTCAACACGGTCTGCGCCTGCCATAAGCGCAAGTTCTGTTGCTGCTACGCCCTCGCCGCGGTCATTGTGCGGATGAAGAGAAATAATAGCCGCTTCACGGTTTGGAAGATGACGGCAAAAGTATTCAATCTGGTCTGCGTAGCCGTTTGGCGTTGAGCACTCAACGGTTGACGGCAGGTTGAGGATAATCGGGTTATCCTTTGTGATATGAAGCGCCTGCATAACCTGATGACAAATCTCAACAGCATTATCCATCTCTGTGCCTGTGAATGATTCAGGCGAATACTCAAAGCGGATGTTCATATCAGGATTGTTTTTGCGCTCTTCCTCAGTAAGTTCGTATATAAGTTCAGCGCCCTTAACGGCAATATCAATAACTCCCTGCATATCAGTCTTGAAAACAACCTTGCGCTGGAGTGTTGAAGTTGAGTTATAAAAATGCACAATAACGTTCTTTGCGCCGTGAATAGCCTCAAACGTCTTTTTGATAAGGTGCGGTCTTGCCTGAACAAGCACCTGAATAGTTACGTCGTCAGGAATATACCCGCCGTCAATGAGTGTGCGTAAAATTTCGTACTCTGTTTCGCTTGCAGACGGGAAGCCGACTTCAATTTCCTTGAAACC